>JAGNMU010000061.1 GCA_017991005.1 Gemmatimonadaceae bacterium
CTCGTCCCCTTGGTGATGAATCCGGGTTTCGATCAGGCGCTGATGCATCGCCTGCTGACCGTCGACGCCCCCCGTCGCCGGGCGATTCGCAGTCTGGCGGCGTTGTGCCGAGACCTGCCGATCGACGGGATCCAATTCGATGTCGAGAACGTGCACATCGCCGACAAGGATCGCTTCACCGCCTTCGTGCGCGAAGCGGTGGACTCCATCCATCGTGCGGGGTGCACCGTGTCAGCGGCGGTGGTGCCACGCACGAGCGACGAACCGGGACCAACACCCTATCACAAATGGATCTACGACAACTGGCGCGGCGTTTACGACTACAAGGCCTTGGCGGATACGCTCGACTTTCTGTCGTACATGACGTACGCCCAGCACACCGGCGGTTCACCGCCCGGCCCCGTGGGCGGCTATCCGTGGATCAAGGCATCCCTTGAGTACGTGCTCTCGCTGGGTGTGCCGCCGCACAAGATCTCGCTTGGGCTGCCGGGCTACTCCGATCATTGGTTTCCCACCTGGAGCGCGCAAGGCGGCGCACGTATGACTGGCAGTGATATCGGCTATGCCGATGGCCTGCGGTTGCTGGCGCAACACAAATCCACCGCCGTCTGGGATCGCGTGCAAAAGACGCCGTACGCCATGTGGGAGAACGCGGGCGTCTTCGAGCATCTGTGGCTCGAGGACGCCCGCGCATTTGCGGCAAAGCTCGAATTGGTGACCACGTACAAATTGCGCGGCTATTCAGTGTGGTTGCTGGGTCTCGAGGATCCGAAAGTGTGGCGGCTCAAACATCCGGTCGTCAAACGCGCTGTGCGATCGACGCCGCCGAGCTAGTGCTGCTGTTCAGCGTTTCATGAACACGGGATGCCGCTGATTCGTGGTATCGTTGGTCAGGCGCGTCAGCGACGTGCCGTCGGGCTTCACTTGGTAGAGCTCCCAGCTGTTGTCCATTTGGTCCATCGTCGAGGTAAACACGATGGTGGCGCCATCGGGTGACCACACGGGCTGGCGATTGCGCCGCGAATAGCCAAACACGCGTTCTGCACCGGTCGCGAGCGTGAGCACCACGAGATCGCTGGTGGCCGGATTCGGCGTACGCACATAGGCCAGTCGCTTTCCGTCCGGCGACCAATCGACATCGATGTCGGATCCGCCAGTCACGCCGGCACTCACCGTCTGCAGTCCCGTGCCGTCGACGCGAATGACGGCGATGTGCATCGCACCGGGCGCACCAGTGGCCCACGCAATGCGGGTGCCGTCGGGCGACCAGTCGGGTGTCCCGTTCGTCGTCGCCACCGTCGGCACCACCGTGCTGAGCATGCGGCGTCCGGTCCCGTCGAGCGCGGCGAGCCAGAGCTGGGTGTTGCCGTCTTCACCCTGACGGATATACGCGAGCTGGGTACCGTCGGGCGAGAGCGCCGGGGCGTATTCGATATCGCCGATCGGGAGTGGAATGCGCGTCGGCGCCGATGCGGCCCGCACCACGTAGAGATCAGACTGATCTTCCAGAGTGGTGCCATACCCTTGAAAGACAACCGTACGACCGTCGGCGGCGATCGATGGCTCGATACCAAGCAGCTCTTGGCCAAAGAGTGGCGCGTGTTGGCTCTCACCCTTGCGTCGAATCCGCAGCGCCGAAGCGTTCAGTGGAAAGAGACTCTCTTCAAAGACAAGATCGTACGTCGCCGTATCCGGCGGCGGTTCGGAGTTCGGCGCGGGCTGCGTGGCGGTATCCGCGCACGCCGCCAGCATCATCGTCACGGCAATCGCCATCAACACGGGTAGGCCTTTCGGCCGACGTGGCGCAACGCGGGGCGCCAGAGAGCGGAGTGTCATCATGATGTGCTGTACGTCCGGCTCGCCGTCGGGATTCTGACGCACGACCAATCGATATCACGCGTGACGAGTGGCGCCTGACGATGCCGACCCGTCCGGCGCGTGTGGCACATCGGACAAACTTGTCCGATGCATTGCGCCAATGCACAGCGCGCCAGTGGTGTACATATTGACAGTAGCAATCATCAGGAGGAGCGGATGGACGAGCCCTCAACGATGTCTTCAGGTTTGCGATCGCTGCTCGCAGAGCGCTTCAAGCTGCTCTCTGAACCGGCGCGCATTGCGCTGCTCGAGTGTCTGCGCAAGCGGGACGCCTCGGTGACCGAATTGATGCATTGCACGCAGATGAGTCAGGCCAACACCTCCCGTCACCTGCAACTGCTGCACAACGTCGGGTTTGTCGCGCGCCGTCGCGACGGCGTGCGTGTGGTGTATTCGGCGGCAGATTCGCATGTGTTTGCCCTGCTGGATTCCATGCGCGCACAGCTCGAAGCGGTGGACCGACCGACGTGAGCGCCCGTCGCTCGCGTCACCGCAGTGACGGGGGCACCAGCAGACGACCGGGAAGGGCCAGCGGGCGACCATAGGCGGCGTCGATCGGCAACTGTGCATTCGATGCACGGAGCGCGTGCTGCAACAGCTCCGACAGACGATGTGCCACTTCGGGCTGTGAGAGCGAACGATCGCGGGATTCGCCGAGATCGCGATCGAGATCGTACAACTCGTACCGGCTGCCCGAGTAGAAGTAGATCAACTTCCACTGATCGACGCGCACCGCCGAAAACGGCTCGATACCCGGACCGCGGTAGCCGGCATCGTGTGGAGCATGCCAGAACAACACGCGCGTACGTGCCAGGGGAGCGGTGTTATTCAGCGTTCCCGTCAGATCTTGCCCGGCGATGTCACGCGTGTGCGCGGCGATGTTGGAGACGCGCGCCGCGCGCAGTAGCGTGGGGAAGAGATCGTCGGCAATGACCGGCGTACTCGATCGCAGTCCCGCGCGCGTGACACCCGGCCATCGGACAAAGAACGGAATACGCAACCCGCCTTCGTACGCGGAGCCCATGCCGCTCGACAATGGCGCGTTTTGAAGATGGCGCATGCCGCTGCGGGAATGCGCCGCGAGGCCGCCGTTGTCGGATAGCAGCACCACCACGGTCCGCTCGGTCAGCGCATTGGTCGAGAGATACTGCAAGACATCGCCCACGCCGCGGTCGACGCCGGCGATGCGCGACGCGTACGCGGCATCGCGCGCATCGGTGGTGCGGGTTCGCGCGTCGTCGAGAAACCGCTCGTCGACGGGCACGCTGTCTCCCGTCGCGGGCAACTGCACGGCATCGAACGCCAGCACGACAAAGAATGGCTTGCGCTGTGCCCGCGCCGCGTCCATGCCGCGAATCGCGTCGGAGACGAGTGAGTCCGCTCGGCGCGCGCCGGGCACAGACTCATCAAACCCCAGCGTGCGCGCGTCGGCCCCGTCGGTGCCGTGACGACTCCAGTCGGTCAGCCCTACATGGATGGTGCGATAGCCGGCCGTGCGCAGCAGCCGGGGCAGGCTGGTGCCGACATACGCACGCGCCGCCTTCGGCGTCGCGCTCAACCCGTTGATATTCCACGCGGGTGCGCCCAGTGCGGGCGCCTCGACTGGTGACGCAGCGCGCAGCGCCGCGTCGGTGTTGAGATCGGCGGTGACGCGCGTGACGGCGGGTGAGCGTCCCGTCAGCAGCGTGACGCGCGTGGGGCTGCCCACCGGCGCCGATGCGTACGCGTCGGTGAACGTGACGCCCGTGCGCGCCAACTCCTCGATGGCCGGCGTGCGGTAGCGCCGGTTGGCTGCGGTGGTGTCACGATAGAGCGGCACGGACAGATCTTGCCAACCTAGATCGTTCACCAGCAGTACGATGATGTTCGGCGTCGTTGGCGGCGGTGCCGTCCGCGCGGTCGTCCGCGTGGTGGTCGATTGCGACGACAGCGGCGTGGCGCCTCCGAGCAACACGCTGAGCAGCGCTGCTCGTAACACGGCTCGCCTCACCGCCGTGCCGGGCGTCGCTGCGCGGCGGCCTTCTCCACCAGGCGTCG
The DNA here is from genome assembly GCA_017991005.1 of Gemmatimonadaceae bacterium. Taxonomy (GTDB): domain Bacteria; phylum Gemmatimonadota; class Gemmatimonadetes; order Gemmatimonadales; family Gemmatimonadaceae; genus Gemmatimonas. The sequence goes on from JAGNMU010000061.1 coordinate 3,916, forward strand.
CAACTCCTTGATCGGTTCCGGATTGTCGTCCACCTGCAGTCTGAGGACGACATCGTTGTGCAGCCACACGCCACCGTCCTTCTTCACGATGAGCATCGCGGCCGACTGCATGCCGCGCTTGTCGCCGCCAGCCTGCTGACCGGCCTCGAGCGCCGCCAGCAGACGCAGCGACAGATGTCCTTCGGTTCGCTCGAACGCGGCAACCATCGCATTCACGACCTCGGCGCTGGCGAGGATGTTGCCCTGCGCCGTGCAGAATTTCCCTTGTTTGTCGCCGGCCCATTCGGTCGCCTTTGGCCCGGTGTACGCAGCCACATTGCCTTGAGCGTCGATCACCGCAAACTGCCGCCCGAACTTGGTCCAGTCTGCCGGACGCGGATCGGGATCACTCTCCCACACCTGCTTGATCACGTCAGACGGCTTCTTGCCTTGACGCAGCAACGCAAGCGCCTGCGGACCGTAGCTGACATCCACGATGGCCTGCGTGGCGGCGACTCCAACCCCCGCTTCCGCCCAGAGTACACCGTTGCCAACGGAAAACACACGCGACTGCACTGCACCCCCGACTTCACCGGTGGCGGGATCGTAGCCAAGGATGGAAAAGGTGGCGACCGGCGGCCAGGGAAGTGGCGCGCTCATCCCGAAACCGTCGCGGGCCGTCTGCGACTGTGCCGGGAGCGTCAAGGGGACGAGCACCGCAAGCAGTGCAACGCGTTGAATGAAGCGGGCCATGCGAATCTCCTCGCGTCACGCCTGATGCGCGCGCGCTGTGGTTCAGGGAGTGCTGAGCGAAAAGCTCATGACCGTTGCCGACGCCGGACAGGCCTTGGTGAATTCCACCGTGGCCGCAAGGTCGGCCGGCACACGTGCGCGGTCGGTCACCGTGAAGCCGAACTTCGGAAACCACGCGGCCGCTGTGGTGGTGAGGAGATACACGGACGTCACGCCGGATGCCTTCGCCTGAGCGAGCAAGTCGCTTACCAGTCGCTTCCCGACGCCCAGTGCCGCGAGATCGCGTGCCACCGCGACGGATCGAAGCAGCGCATGCGGACCGTGCACGTCGAGTGCCGCCGATCCAACAACGACCGCATTGAGTTCGGCAACCAGCACGTGCTGTGGCGAGGCGCGCAGCAGATCGGCAAACCCATCCACCGGCAGGTCGTGAGATCGCAAAAGCGCTACCAGCGCAAAGAGATCATCGACGGTCGCGGGGCGAATCACGAGTGACAAGACAACGCTCCGTGGTCGAGAATGAGATGCCGCGTTACGAGGCGCCGACGCGAACGCGCACGGCGGTGCCCCACGGATCATGCAACAGGATGTCGCTGCCGTCCTGGACCACGGCAACCTCGTGTCGGGCGGCCGACATGGCAACCGCTTGCACGTCATCGGCCGTCGGGACCTCGACGGTCCACTCCATCAGTCGCGCCTCGTGTTGTTTTGCCGGCTCACTGCCGCGAGCCCACGTATTGGTGCCGAGGTGATGATGATACCCTCCGGCGGCGAGGAACAGCGCGCCGGGATACTCCCAGACCATTTTGTCCATGCCGAGCGTGTCGTGGTAGAAGCGGGCGCCACGATCGAGATCTCCGACATGCAAGTGCACGTGGCCGATTGTGGTGCCGGCGGGCGCTCCCCGCCACGGCTCGCCGTTGGCGGCCGCCAGCACGGCGCGGGTATCGAGCGGCTCGGTCGCCATCGCCAACTGACGCCCACGTACTTCCCACGATGCGCGAGGGCGATCGGCGTAGATCTCGAGTCCGAGTCCATCAGGATCGGTGAGATACAGTGCCTCGCTGACCAGATGATCAGACATACCCGCGCGTTCCTGTCGCGCCACCAGGTGCGACAGGAATCGGCCAAGCGACGCGCGGTCCGGCAGCAGAATCGCGACGTGAAACAGTCCGAGTCGGCCGCGTGAGGGCACTGGGACGGCGCCAACCCGCTCGTGCAGGGAGATAAGGACGCGATCATCGTCGTGCGCCGTCAACTCGGCATCAGCGCCGCTGTGCCGCAGCACACGCAGGCCGATCACGTCCTGATAGTAGGCGAGCGAGCGGGTCAGATCGGCCACCTGAAAGTGGACACCGCCAAGGCGGGTGGCCTGTGGCAGGCGATAGCCCGACGGGGCAATACCGTACGGGATGGGCGCAGCCGACGTCGTGTCCATCCTGCAAATCTACAGCCGCGTCAGTGCTGCGGCGGGATCGCGGTATCTGGTGGGACCGTCGATGTCGCTGAATCGGTCGGTCGGGCACTGCTGTCGACGGCGACCGTGGTATCCCGTGTCTTCTTCGCTGCGTTTGCACGCCGCCGCGGGGCAGGATCGACCACGGCGGGTTTGGCCGTACTATCAGCAACCGTCGCAGCCTGACGCATGCGATCGAAATACGGCAGCAGTGGGCCGGCCACGGTGCGTGAGATCGACGCGATGGTATCGGAGACGGTGCGTGCTGCGCCATCCGATTGCCGCGCGCCAAACCAGTACAACCCGTACGTGAATCCGCCCAGAACCAACAGCACGGGCAGCACCCGGCGACGCGGCTCGGGCATGCCGATGGGCTTGGCAATCGGCACATCGCGCGCGGTGGCGCTTTTCGTCGGCGTGGCGCGCCTGTCCACGATCTTCGCAATCGTCGGCTGATCGATGCTTGGTGTGCGGCGCGCCACCCCCACGCCGCGCCCTTGCAAGGCACGGCTGTACATCTCCGCCGTTTGCGTCGGCGTCATGCTGTCGATCGCCGTCGCGAGTTCATCGGCGAAGTCGGCGATGCGCGGATAGCGATCAGCCGAGTCGGGAGCGAGCGCCTTGTCGAAGACCGACTGGAGCATGACCGGCCATTCGATGTCCGCGCGCACTTCCGCGAGACGTCGCGGCCGGCTGGTCAGGCGCAGAATCAACGAGTCCTTTCCCGACGCGTCCGAAAACGCTTCCTGTCCCGTCAGCGCGACGAACGCAACCAACGCCAGTGCGTATTCGTCGGAGCGTGCGTCGAGGACGTCGCCAGCGAGCTGTTCGGGCGACATGTATTCCGGTGTTCCTACGGCAAAACCGGTGCGCGTCACGCGCGTGGCGCCGCTGTCCATCGTGCGTGCAATGCCGAAGTCGACAAGCTTCACGAGATAGGTGCCGTCACTCCGCTTGCTGAGCATCAGGTTGTCGGGTTTCAAATCCCGATGCAGGATGCCCAGATCGTGCGCCGACTGCAGTGCGTCGGCAGACTGTCCGATGACGTCGGCCGCGACCTGCGGATGAAGCGCTAACTCGCGGGTGAGCGTGGCATGCAGCGACTCGCCTTCGATGAACTCCATGGCGAGGTACACCAGCCCCTCGGGCGTTTCACCGAAATCGAAAATCGAGGCGACGTTGGGGTGCGACAGCTTGCTGGCGTTTTCTGCCTCGCGCGTGAAACGCTGTAACGCTTCAGCGTCCCCCACCAGCGCCGGACGCATCACCTTGATGGCGCTCTTGCGCTTCATCTTGACGTGTTCGGCCATGAACACCTGCCCCATGCCCCCCTCGCCAACGCGCTTGATGATGCGATAGCGGTCAGCGATGATCGTGCCAATCAGATTGGAGCCCGAATCGTGGGACATGCAGAGTGATCGTGGGGTCAGGGACGCGCGAGGGCATCGCGCCAGGGCGCGAAGTCGTCATACAGACGACGCACCAGCGATTCGGATAGCGTGACACGCGTGACCGCCCCGCCTTTGGCCGCATCGTGCACCAGCAGTTCGATCGTGGGCAGGGTGCCGTCGTCTCGCGGCACAAAGGTGGTGGGCGACAGCGTGGCCACGATGGAATTCGGCACCGGTTTTCCCGCCGCGACATGTGCCGAGGCGTTTGCGAGTGCGGTGATCCGGGAGGACGCTTCGAGCACAACCGGGGCGCCGTCGCGCAGCATCTCGACCGCCGAGACATCGCCCTTCTTGATCTCGCTCAAGCGGTCCGGGGCGAACGTCGGCCAGAGTGCCTTTTCCGGGCCGACTTCGAGTACGTAGACCGCCCGCCTGGTCGTGACCAAGCGGTTCCAGCTGCTCCACTGCTCGATTGGATCCACCAGGTCGTAGCTGCCACCACCCGGCGCGGGATGTGTGTCTTTCCACACACGTGCCTGTTCGGCGCGCCAGATGAACACGGGGGTCGGCATGATCACGACACGGATATCCCCGCTCTTGGCCATCCGCGCTTTGGTGTCCACGCCGCGGCGCAGCAACGCCTGTGCCGCGGCCTCCGGAAACTGCGCACGTACCGAGGCGACACGCGCCACACTGTCGGCGCGCGCCTTCTCGGCTTTGCGTGCCGCTTCGCGCTTGAGTGAGTCACGCGTGGCCAACTTCCGCGCGCTGTCCGCCGTGAGGCCGGTGGTGCCACCGGCGCGGGAGCCCGTGGTGCCTGCGGTCATGCCTGCCGTCGCCGTACCGGTGGCCGCGCCCGCGGTTGGCGCGGCGGACGCTGCCGACGCCGACTCACGCGAGGGCTCGTCTCCGGCCGCGCCGCGCGTTGAATCTGGCGCGCGCAGGGCGGTTGCCGAGGCCGAATCCGTCACGTCGATGGCCGTCGATTCGCGCCCTCGTGTGAACCACAGTGTGGCGGCGACGGAGAGGGTCATCACGCCACCGATGACAAACGGCCAACGGGCGCGAGGTGATGGCGGCAGCATCGGCGGACGCGCTGGCGGCGTCAGCATGTCGGCGCCACCTGTTGGCGTACGCGTCACATCGACGCCACCGGTGCGCGAGAGGGCGGCGAGTGCGCCGCTGTCGCTGTGCGGGGTACGCGCGGCAATGTTGGCGACACGAACATCGAGTGCGCGCCGATAGAGCTCGGCCGTTTGTGTCGGCGTCATGTTGCTGATCGCCCCGGCCAGCGCGTGCGCAAACTCCGACACGGAGGCAAACCGATCGCGTGGTTCAGGCGCGAGCGCCTTGTCGAAGATTTCCTGCAGCGACTCCGGCCACGTGACATCTTCCTTGGCACTCTGGAGTGACTGCGGGCGACTGGTGAGCCGCGCAATGAGCGATTCCTTCGACGACTCGGCCGGAAACGCCAACTTGCCGGTGAGTGCGCAGAACGCGACCAGCGCGAGCGCATACTGGTCGCTGCGCGCGTCGAGGGATTCGCCCGCCAGTTGTTCGGGCGACATGTATTGCGGCGTGCCAACGGCGAACCCGGTGCGCGTCACACGTTCGTCGTTGCCGTCCATCGTGCGTGCGATGCCGAAGTCGACCAACTTCACCATGTAGGTGCCGTCGGGCCGCTTGCCCAACATGATGTTGTCCGGCTTGATGTCGCGGTGCAGCATGTTCATGTCATGCGCGGCCTGCAAGGCATCGGCCGACTGTCCCAGAATGTCGGCCGCAACGTCGGGGTGCAGCAGGCCCTCGCGGGCGAGGGTATCGGCCAGCGATTCGCCGTCCACGTACTCCATCGCGAGGTACACCACCCCGTCGGGCGTCTCGCCGAAATCGAAGATGGCCGCAATGTTCGGGTGCGAGAGCTGACTGGCGTTCTCCGCCTCGCGCGTGAATCGCCGGAGTGCTTCGACTTCACCGACGAGTGACGGGCGCATGATCTTGATCGCGCTCTTGCGCTTCATCCGCACGTGCTCGGCCAGATATACCTGACCCATCCCCCCTTCACCGATGCGCGACACGATCCGATAGCGCTCGGCGACCACGGTGCCGATCACATCGCCCGTCTGTCCGCCACGCACCAGTCGCGTGCCGTCTTTGGCGCAGAATGCGACGTCGTCGTCGTAAGGGTCCCCGCACCGGGGGCAGATCTTTGTCAGGGACACGCGTTGCGTGAGAAGTGGCGAAAGGGGGCGTGAACCGTATGGAACCCGTACGTAAAGTAGTGCAAAAGCCGTTACGTTGGAGGATGACTCGACACAGGGAAGATCGTACCGAACGGGCGCGTTGGCGCGGCCGCGCCATACTCGGCGGGCTTCGCACGGCGCTGGTGCTGCTCTCCGTGGTCCCGGCGTCGTTGTTGGGTGCGCAGGGAACACCGCCCGTCACATGGGCGCGCGCCGGTGTCCAGGGCGATTTTGTGGTACGGGACTACCGGTTTCGGTCGGGCGAGGTCCTCCCCTCGCTCGCCCTGCATTACACCACGTTGGGCACCGCACGAAAAGATGCGCGCGGGGTCGTGCGCAATGCCGTCATGATTCTGCATGGGACCGGCGGCGCCGGCCGCAGTTTCCTGAGCGGGGCGTACGCCGGTCAGTTGTTTGGTCCGGGACAACTCCTCGATACGGCGAAGTATTTCATCGTGTTGCCCGACGGCATCGGGCACGGCGGATCGAGCAAGCCGAGCAACGGCCTGCGCGCGAGGTTCCCGAAGTACACGTACAACGACATGGTCGACGCGCAGTATCGGTTGCTGACCCAGCATCTGGGGATCAATCATCTGCGCCTGATCATGGGGACGTCGATGGGGTGCATGCACGGTTGGGTGTGGGGCGCGACCTATCCCGACTTCATGGACGGGCTGGCACCGTTTGCGTGCGTTCCGGCGCCGATTGCCGGTCGTAACCGCATGATCCGCATGATGGCCATGGATGCCATCCGCGATGATCCAGCATGGAACAACGGCAACTACACCGCCCAGCCACCTGGGCTCAGGACGGCGCAGATGATGCTGTTCATCATGTCGAGCGCGCCGCTCGTGCAGCAGCGGCAGGCGCCGACGCGTGATGCCGCCGACAGTGTGATCCGCGCGTACCTGGCCGCCCGCATGCAGTCCACGGACGCCAACGATTTCCTCTATCAGTTCGACGCATCGCGCGACTACGATCCCTCTGGCGCACTGGGTCGCATCACGGCCCCGGCGTTGTACATCAATTCGGCTGATGACCAGGTCAACCCGCCGGAACTCAAACTGGCGGAGATGTACGCTCGCACCATGCCCAAAACCACCTTCATTCTGTTGCCCATCTCCGACCAGACTCGAGGACACGGCACCCATTCGCTGCCCGCGGTGTGGGGCGGATACCTGCGCGACTTTCTCGCCACGCTGCCGGAACGATGACCTTCATTCGGCCGGGGCTCTGGCGGCTGCTGCGACGCGCCTTACTGCTCAAGTGTCCGCACTGCGGTGGTGGCGGCATTTTCGAGTCGTTCTTCAAGCTGAAGGCGCACTGTCCCACCTGTGGGTTGCGCCTGGAACGTGGCGAGGGGGACTACTTCGTCGGGGCGTATCTGTTCAACCTCATCGCGGTTGAGCTGATCCTGTTCTTCTGCGTGTGCGGGTTTGTGTACGTGACGTGGCCCGATCCGCCCTGGACGGTCATCACCTACGTGACGGCCACGCTGATGCTGTCGGGGTGCATGTTGTGCTACCCGTTCTCCAAGACCACGTGGCTGGCGGTGGATATCGCCATCCGGCCGTTGTCGCCTGAAGAGCTCAACTGGCACCTAACGGGCGGCGATGTGGGTGACCGTGAGTTGCCGCACCTGTAGCCGCTGCATGCCGGGCACAACCTCACCGCGTGTGACACGGTAGTCCGTGCGGGCGCGGATCGCGCGCATCCGCGCGCTGGCAACGTTCGAACTCCGGCAGCAGGCCCGTGAGCCACTCACGACGCTGTACGCGCTCGTGTTTCTGTTGTTGATGATCGGCTTTGCCAGTTCGAGCGCCGTTGAGCTGGTGCGCGACCGCGGTGCCGTGCCCAAAGACAGCGCGTGGACCTTGTGGTTGGCGTTCGGCGGGCTAACCGCCTTTGGTCAGGTCATCACCACCATGGTGGTGGTGACGGCCGTGTTGCGCGATGATGCGCTGCGTTTCACACCGGTGTTGGCCACCACCACCACCACGGCCCGCGAATGGCTCCTGGCGCGACTGGTGGCTGCGGCCAGCGTGTTGTCGCTGGTCTTCGCGGCGCTGCCCGTGGGCGCCGTCGCGGGATTCTGGCTTGCCGGCGACACGCCACTGCTTCCACTCGCCGCGCGTGTGGCGACCCCATATCTCGTGCTCACGCTGCCCAGTATGCTCGTGGTGGCGTCGGTGGTCGGCGTGACGGCCGCGCTCACGCGGCGTGTGACGATGGCGTTGGCCGCGTCACTGGTGCTGGTGGGATGTTGGCAAACGGGAATGACACTCGGTGCCCGCGCGCAGACCCGCGTCATCGGCGCTCTGCTCGATCCGTTCGGCAATGCGCCGGTGCTCGCGCGTTCGGCCGACTGGACAGCAATCGAGCGCAGCGTCGCCGTCATGCCGGTGGACGGCCTTCTGTCGGCCAATCGCGTCCTCTGGCTGGGTCTCGCCGCCATCGCGCTGTTGGTGGGACTCTGGTGGGTGCACTGGGGCACGGCGTCGGCGGGCGACACCACCGCGTCGCCACGCGTGCCCGTGCGCCGCAGGACGTCCCCGGGTACGATTGCCGCGTTTACCTCGCAATGGATCTCGCGGGATGGCGGGTGGCGCATTGTGTTGCTGTTGGCCGTGGCCAACGTGATGCTCAACGTGGTGGTGAACGCGACTGACACGCTGCCCGCGTTTCTCGACAGCGTTCGCACACACGCCCGCGTCTTCCTGATTCTGCTCGCGACGGTCTATGCGGGCGAAATCGTGTGGCGCGATCGCGACGTGCGCGTGCACGAACTCATCGATGCGACGGCGGTGCGTACGGCCACGTTGGCGCGCGGCCGCGTGATCGGGTTGCTGCGCGTGCAGAGCGTGGCGGCGGGCACGCTGGCGGGCGTCGCGCTGGTGGCCAGCCTCGTGTTCGAACGATCGCTGCCGCGTGTCCCGTGGTTCGAGTGGATGACCATCTGGGCGGCGTGGGCCGCCTTCCATCTCTGGCTGCCGTTTCTGGGGTGGGGCGTGTTGTCCGTGGCGGCGCACGTGGTCGTTGGGCACAAGGTGGCGGCGCACCTGCTGTTGATCACCGGATGGGTGGTCGCGGTGATGCTCGATGCCGGTGGCGCGAGCGTATTCTGGTACCGATATGCAGAGCCCGCGCCCCTGATGCAGGGGCGCGGGCTCGCGTGGATCGAATTGTTGTGGCGCGGCGGGTATTGGGTGTCGATTGCCGCGATGCTGATGCTGCTGGTCGAGCGACGTTGGCCGCGAGGCCTTACTTCTCGGCGATGATCAGATAACGCGAACTGGCCCAGAATTTCGCAGGATCGACGATGCGAATCGATTCACCGCGGAACGAGCCGTCCTTTTCCTTTTTGGCCACTTCGATGAGGCCGACGTCATGACGCGAGACGATCCGATACGGACGGTCTGCGCGCGGCAGGGCAATGGTGAGCGTCTGTCGCCGATCGCCCATCGTGAAGCGCTGTTCGTCGAGTGCGCGTGCCGGCACGAGGGTCTTGCCCAACTTCACGATCAAGAGTCCGCGGGAGCCGCCCTCTTCCGTGACCAGACCATCGGCGAGCAACTGCCGACGTGAACCGACGACGTAGAACACTTTGTTCTCGCGCACGTCCATGGCTTTCACCGTGTCCGTCAACGTCGCCTTCTCGGCCGTCAACTGCGCGTTCTGAGAGCGCAGCAGCTTCACTTCTTCCTGAAACGCGGTGATTTCCTTTTCGCGATTGGCCAGTCGCGTGTTCAGATCGGCGAGCAACGTCGCCGTTGCCGACGAGTCCGCTCGCATGGTCTTGAGCGTGTCGATCATCGCGCGCACTTGTGCCTGGCGAGCGGCCAGACGCTGGCGCATTTGGGTGAGACGATCGAGAATATCCTTCTTGGCGTCGGCGGCTTCGGTCTTACCCGATTCGTCGCTCTTGTTCACCGTGACACGCGAGGTGAGCCCGCGAACCTGGCGAAGCTCGGCGTCAACCTGATCGGCGAACTTGGTGGCTTCGACCACCTGGTTGAGCGCGCGATCCTTGTCGGCCGATGCCGACTGCATGACGCTTTGCAGCGAATCGCGCTGCGCGTTGGTGCTGGCCAGCTCGGCGGCGAGTGAATCGGCGCGGGCCTTCGACGCGGTGTCCGTGCAGGCGCCAAGACCGGCGCCAATCACGATCAAGGCGGCTGCGGTCAGGGCACGGGTACGAAGTTGGGAAACAGGCATGGAATTGTCGGAGTGGGGGAACGAACGTGCTGAACGTACCGGTCTCGACTACTGCATGAAAGTGACCCGCGTCACGTAC
>JAGNMU010000467.1 GCA_017991005.1 Gemmatimonadaceae bacterium
TCCTTGAACAACACCCGATCAACATGATTGGGGAGCGCGTACTGCACGGTGGGATCGGCTTGCAGCCGCATGCCCTTCTTCACGCGATTCCAGTAGACCGCCGAAATAATCGGGCGCTCCTCGGCTTTGCGCGCCTCTTTCTCGACGATCGACGCCATCGTCATGGCGTCGTGACGGGTGATGGACATCGTTTGCAGTCGATCGTCCCACTCCGGTTTCCACGCGGCCTCGAAGCGCTGCAGCATTTCGATGACGGCGTCGCGCGCCGTGGTGCCATCGGCAAACGCGTAGGTGGCGGGAAAGAGATATCCCTCGAGGGTGGGCGCCGGGACACGCAAGCGCCGGCGCCACGCGGTATCGGCGGCGGCCACGCGGACGGAGTCTTCGGAGACGCCGAGCGCCTTGGCGAGCAGCGGCGCGATGTCGCGGACGTCATACCCCTCGGGGATGGTGACGGTGTGCATCAGACTCTTGCCGTTCACCAGCGCGTCGAGCACCAACGAATAGCTGGACCGCGGCGCGAATTGATACGCGCCCGGTTTGATGGCGCGCGAGCGACCGGTTGTCGATGCAAACCAGCGAAACAGGCGTGGCGATCCGATGACACCGGCGCGTTCCAGTGAATCGGCCGCCGCTCGAACGGTGCTGCCTTTCGGAATGCGCACGCGCACGACCGCCTCGGCGTGACTGGCGCCGCCGATTTCGCGCATCAGCCACACCCCGAGCACGATGGCCACGATGGGCGTGCCGATTTTCCACCACAGGCCGCGCATGCGTCGGCGGGCCATCACGCGGGAGACACTCCGTCAGGGTCGGCGGCGAGCACGGCCTCGCCCAATTCGACCCCCTGCGACGACGCCCGCAGCACACCCTCCAGCAGGACCGCGGCGGCCAACGCATCCACATCCGACTTGCGTCCGCGTGTCGACCCGCCCTGATCCTTGATGCTGCGCAGGGCGGCCGATGTCGTGAAGCGTTCGTCGACGAGGCGAATGGGCAACGTCTGGCGTGCGGCAAGTTTGGCGGCGACCTCCCGCACTTCGCGCGAGCGATCGGTTTCGGCACCCGAGGAATCGAGCGGCAGTCCAAAGATGTAGCCCTGCGCCGACAGTTCGTCGGCACGCCGCATCAGCTCCGCAATCGGCGGCCGTTTGCCGATGCGTCGCGCGATCACGCCGGCCGGCGAGGCCAGCATCCCCAATTCATCGCTGAGTGCGAGTCCGATGCGCTTGTCGCCCCAGTCCACGGCAAGCAGCCGGCCGACCGGAAGGTGACCGGTGGGCATCAGGGTTCGGCCATCTGCTCGAAGAACTCTTTGTTGTTCTTCGCGCGTTCCATGCGCTTGAGCAGAAAGAGCAAGGCGTCTTCGGACGGCATGTCCGCGAGAAACGCACGCATGAGATAGACGCGCTGCTGTTCGAAGGGCGTGAGCAGCAGTTCTTCACGACGCGTGCCCGACTTCTGAATGTCGATGGCGGGGAAGATGCGGCGATCGGCCAGTTTCCGGTCGAGCACCAGCTCCATGTTGCCGGTGCCTTTGAACTCCTCGAAAATCAACTCGTCCATGCGTGAGTTGGTTTCGATGAGTGCGGTGGCCACGATGGTGAGTGAACCGCCCTCGGCCAGTTTGCGCGCGGCGCCAAAAAACGCTTTGGGCTTCTGCATCGCGCTGACTTCCATGCCGCCCGACATGATACGGCCACCCTGCGGGGCGATGGCATTGTGCGCGCGGGCGAGACGTGTGATCGAATCGAGCAGGATGACCACATCCTTGCCCGTTTCCACCAGTCGCTTGGCTTTTTCGATGACCATATCGGCCACCTGCACGTGTCGGTCGGCCGATTCATCGAAGGTGGAGCAGATGACCTCAGCCTGAGGGCAACTGGCCTGCATATCGGTCACTTCTTCGGGCCGCTCGTCGATGAGCAGGACGATGAGCACGATCTCGGGATGATTCTCGATGATCGCGTTCGCGAGCTGCTGCATGAGAATCGTCTTGCCGCCCTTGGGGGGCGCGACAATCAGGGCGCGCTGGCCCTTGCCCAGCGGGGCGATGAGATCGCAGATCCGCGTGGCGATCTCGCCGTTGGCCCGCTCGAGGTGAATGCGCTCGTCGGGGTACTTCGGGGTCAGGTTGTCGAAGGCGCTACGCAATTTCGACTGCTCGGGGTCGCCGCCGTTGATGCGCTCCACCTTGAGGAGCGCCAGGTATCGTTCCCACTCTTTCGGCGGACGGACCTCTCCCATCACCGTATCACCGGTGCGGAGGTCGAACCGTTTCACCTGAGATGGGGAGACGTAGATGTCGTCTGGGCCATGCAGATAGTTGAAGTCCTGCGACCGCAGAAAGCCGTAGCCTTCCGGGAGGACTTCGAGGACTCCTTCACCGTACAGCGTTTCTTCGGCATCGAGCAATGCCTGCTCGATACGGAAGATCAATTCCTGCTTGCGCAGACCCGACGTGCTGGTCACTTGAAGCGACTCAGCCAGCGCCAGCAGTTCCGGAACGGATTTCCGCTTGAGCTCGGCGACGTGCACGACGCTGGGTCAGGAGTGAAGCAGGAGGTTCAACGCGCATGGCAGGACTCGAACCTGCGACCTTCTGCTCCGGAGGCAGACGCTCTATCCAACTGAGCTACACGCGCAACGACAGGCGACTGCATGCGCCAATGCGCATACGACCGACCCTGCCCGGGGACTACATGGTCGGTACGGCACCGGTCAAACCGGCGCCAGACGTCCCAACCTCAGCAACCTAATCCGCTGAGGAGGGCTCGGGCAAGGAATGCAGCGCTTCGGCGCTCTGATCGCCCAGCGCCACCGTGGCGCGGAATGCGTTGAGCATGGCGTCGAGTGCGCCGCCGTCACGCAATCGATTGATACCCTCGCCCGCGTACCGGCGTACGGCGTTGCCAAGCGTGTGCCCGTCGCTCAGTCCCAGCTGACCAGCCACGGAATCGAGCGTGTGCCCGGACTGGTCCAGCAGGGCGCAGGCCACGAACAGCCGGCACCAGGTCAGAAACGCGCGCGTGGGCGGAAGGCCCGCACTCACCAGCCGGCCGTGCAGCGTGCGCCGCGAGACGCCGAAGACGGCTGCGACTTCGTCACGGTCGAGATGCTCGTCGGCGTGTTCCAGCGCGTAGCCCAGCAACGGGCGAAGTGACGACGGAATGTCGTCGTGCAGGGCCATTGCAATCCGCGCGCTCACCGCCCGTTGGGTCGCGGAGGCCATGATGCGTGCGAAGACAAAGCGCAGTTCGTCCACTTCGTGGCGCACGATGTCCTGGGCACCGGCGCGTGCGACTTCCAGCAACTGCTGGGAATGCATGGTGCGAAAATCGCACCAGGCCACCAACGGTTGCTCGGGGAACGCCTCGTGGACACGACGTAACGCCCGGATCGCGAGCGCGTGCGTGCTGCCCCCCGCCTCGACCACCGTGAGCGCGATGCCGCCGCGTGCGAGTGCGCCGAGCAGCGTCAGTTCGTCCTCGAATGGGACGATCCGACTGCGCGGCGGCGCGAGCCCGCGCAATCGCACGATCGTCGACGAGGACGCCGGCACCCAGGCTATTGCCATCTCAGCGTGCATCAGCCGCCCGTCGACCACGTCCGGAAAAGTTGGTTGCCCACCGTGTGCGGTCGTTGCCCACGGTGATGAGGTGCCAACATGTCGTACGGGCGATCAATAGTCACCCCTCACTGGAGTGCCTGATGATCGATTCCCGCCGCCTGCTGTTGGTTGCTCTGCTCACC
>JAGNMU010000468.1 GCA_017991005.1 Gemmatimonadaceae bacterium
CTATTCGTGTTGCGAACCCGCGACGCGCGGGACGGCATTCGTGCAACCGTACGGACACCCTTGCACCCGTACAGCACGCTGATATTCATTGCGGCCGCAGGGTATGTGATGCTCGGGTCGATCACGTCCAATCCGACCAATGCGCTCCGCGGTGCCGGACTGCTTGCACTTGGTCTGCCCGTCTTTGCCTACTGGCAGCGGGAGCGGCATCGCAACGGAGTATCGGGGACCAACTCATGACGGAGCAGCGCGCGCGCCGCGTGTCGGGACTGTTCGTTCATCCCATCAAGTCTGCGGCAGCGATCGCCGTGGACGTGATGGATCTCGACGATCGCGGGGCGGTGGCCGATCGCCGCTGGCTGGTCATCTCGGGCGATGGTCTGCAGGTCACGGCGCGCGAGACGCCGGTGATGGCGCTGGTGCGCCCCCGATTTGCCATCGGCGCCGGGACACAGGGCCCGCGGCGCAACAGCGACGGCGCGCTGCTGCTTGACGCGCCGGAGATGCCGACATTCCGGCTGGAGCTGCCGAGCACGTCCGCCACGCGGATGGTGCGCGTCTGGGCCGATCCCGTCGAGGCGCATGACGCGGGAGATCTGGCGGCCGAGTGGATGTCCGATGCGATACGGCAGTCGTGCCGCGTTGTCCGCCTCGCCGAGCACGCCCGCCGTCCGTTGAAGGCGAAGTACGCGGGCCCGTTGCCGTTCGCGGATCGCCGTGTGGCGTTCTCGGACGGCGCGCCGCTGCTGTTGCTCGGCCAGCGCAGCGTGGATGCGTTGAGTGAGCGATTGGTCGAGCAAGGTGACGACGCCATGACGGTTGCACGTTTCCGTCCGAATGTGCTGCTCACGGGCACCGATGCGCACGAGGAGGACACGTGGGAACGCGTGGAGATCGGCTCCGTGTCGCTCGGTGTCGGGTCGCCGTGTTCGCGCTGTGTCATGACCACGGTCAATCCCGATACCGCAGAGAAGGGGATCGAACCCCTTCGCACGCTGGCCACGTATCGCCGCCAGGATGGCGAGGTGATGTTCGGCATGAATGCCACGCACGCGTCGCCGGGCACGCTGTACCTCGACGACCGCGTGACGGTGATCGCTGCGCGATGAATCCGCGCGAGCGGACGGGGGACGCGCCCCGTCCGCTCAACGCGTCAGTCACGGTGTCTGTTACAGTGCTGGACGATGCGTGTGAAAGTCGGTGGCCTGCTGAAATTGATGCGCGACGGACAGAATTTTGTCGTCGTTGAACAACGCGCCGGTGATCACGCCGCAGATTGGTTGCGGCTTGTACGTGGGCGGCGCTGGCGGCGTGGCCGCTGCATCGCCGACAACACGTGGCGCGGCCGGCGCGCCGCCACCGCCAAAGGTTGGCACGTCGAATTTGTAGGGCACGACGGCACACGGATGCCCCGTCTGCGCATTGGGTCCGACATCGGCATTCGGACCGCCGATGAAGAGATCGAGATCTTTCATGTACTCGCCCCACTTGGCAACCAGCACCATGCGACGGCGCTGATTCTGCATGAACTCGAACGCGCGGGTCACACGACCGCCGACGAAGCGGGGATTCCAGTCGGCCGGGGCGGTCGGGCTGTTGTTGGCCGGCGGATTGCCAAACGGCGCGTTGTTGGCGCGGCCCGGCGTGCCGGGTTCAGGGAGTGTCGCGAGATCAAGACCGATCTCCTTGGCCTTTCGCTGTACATACGAGTCAAACGCCGCCGCGTACTCGACGTTCAACCCTCCACCACCTACGCCGGGTACCGTCGGACGCGGACCGACGTCCTTGGGGGTCATGCCAAGTGCCTTGAGTGTGTTGACCAGCTCCTTGGGTGCCTGCGGGTCCACGCCGATCCGCAGCGATGCCAGCTTGATGTTTCGATCAAACTGAAACGGCGTGGTCAGTGTGGACGGGTCCTTTTCATCGACACCGTGATAGGCGTTGAACACCATCGCGCAGTCCTCGATGGTCCGGCACATCGGTCCGACGCGATCCTGAGACCAAGCGAGGACCATGCCACCGTAGCGGGACGTCCGGCCAAAGGTGGGACGCAGGGCGCTGAGGCCGCACCGAATGGACGGTGACACGATCGACCCCTGTGTTTCGGTGCCGATGGCAAATGCCACGCACCCGGCCGCGGTGGCCGAACCAGGTCCGGCCGACGAGCCGCTCGATCCGATATTGAGATTCCACGGATTGTTCGTCCGTCCGCCGAACCACTGATCGTTCTGCGCAAACAGACCAGTGGACAACTTGGCAAGCAACACCGCGCCGGCGTCACGCAGCCGCACAACAATCTCCGCATCCTCGTCGATGATGCGATCCTCAAAGTCCTTGGCACCCCACGTCGTCCGCACGCCCTTGGTCGAGAAGAGGTCCTTGAGTCCGTACGGAATCCCGTGCAGTGCGCCGCGATATTTTCCTGCCGCGATTTCCGCATCGGCCTTCGCCGCCTCCGCACGCGCCGAATCTTCCATCAAGGTCACCACACAATTGAGTGTGGGATTGAGTCGTTTGAGGCGTTCGAGGTAGATGTTGGTGATGCGCGTGGAGGTGAGCTTCTTCTCTTTGATCAGCGCGGAGATCCGATGGGCGGGCAGAAACGCGAGATCTTCGTCGGACGTCGGGACGGGGCCGGAGAACTTCTGCACCGCAAAGACGGCACGATCAAACGCGGCACGACCACGTTCACGCGCCAATTTCTCCATCAACGCGCCGGTCCCGCCAGGATACGCCTGAAACTGCAGGGCCGGCGCTTCACCGTTGCCGAGCGCAAGCGGGGTCACGGTCGGTGGCTGAAACAGCCCTACCGGCAGATCCGTAGGGGGCATCCACGAGTCCAGCGACGCCGTTGATGCGCCGAGGGCGTGCGCCGACTCCATGCCGAACGTGCTGGCCGCTGCAGCCACCAGCGAAAAGAACATGAACTGGCGGCGATCCACGCCGGTGGCGTCTTCGAACTCTGCGGCCAACGGCGCAAGTTCGGTCTGCGTGTGCTCTAATCGGTCTTCGGCGGTGCTCATGCGGCGTCCTCGGGACGGCCCGGGCGGTGCAACCGGGGCGCGGTGATCAGAAATCGCGGGGTGGGCGTCGACCCGCTGCGGGGTCGGCAGGTCGAGAATACCACGGTGAGCGGCGACACGTGAGTGCTGGACTGGTCCGCGAGTCTTCGCACGACTGTGGAAGTCCGACGGCTGCCGCGCTAGCTTCGCCGAACAGTCCGCAGGTCCCAACCGTTACGGAGGCCGTGTGCAGCTGTCCATTCTCGCCGTCAATTTTGGCTACGCCTTCTTTGGCGTGGTGTTGATGTTCGTGAGCTATCGACTGATCGACAAGCTGACGCCCGAAGTCAATTTCCCGGAGGAGCTCAAGAAGGGAAATGTGGCCGTGGCCATCTTCATTGCGGCGATCTTCGTGTCGATCGCCATCATCATCGGCAACTCACTGAATTGACCCGGCTGTCGGCGATGGCACGATTTCCGTGGCGATCGCGAGCGGTGGCCGTCGCGCTGCTCGCTGGCGTCTTGTGCGCATCCACCGGCTCGGCGCAGCGCACCGGCGCGTCCAAGAAGGCCGTTGCGTCCACGTACGATCCGATCTTTCGCAAGTACTCCAAACGCTACTTCAGCGTCGCGTTTGACTGGCGCCATTTCAAGGCACAGGCGATGGCGGAGAGCGATCTGAATCCCAAGGCACGCAGCCGCGTGGGCGCTCGCGGGCTCATGCAGTTGATGCCGTCCACGTATCAGC
>JAGNMU010000469.1 GCA_017991005.1 Gemmatimonadaceae bacterium
CCTTCACGCACGCGGTCGAGAAGGCGACGGCGCTGCGGCTGCAAGAGACGGCACGCCAGAATCGCCTGCCAATCTCGAGTCGGATAACTTTGGCGGATGGACGACGCGTGACATGAGCGCCCGTGGGGCTATCGGGAAGGCGGCGCGCCTGGTCTTCGACTACGTGCATTCGCTGGAATCGTGCGATGCCGACAAGCACCGCTGGTATCGCACGGCACCGTGGTGCTGGCAGAATCGCCAGAGCCTGCAGCTCGTCGCGGGGACGGCGCAGGACCGCCTGTCGGACTGGTCGCGCGAAATGTTTCGGCTGCGGGGAGAGTAGTCGTCCACGGCGACGGCATCGAACCGGTCGCGCTGCTGACCAAGCTGGGGGCGCATTTCGCCCGTTGCGGGGTATTTTTTGGCTTCACCCCCAACTGACGCCGGAATCCGCCATGCTCCCTGCCTCGCCCCGCCGCACCCGTCGCGTTTCTCGATCCACGCTCCTGGCGGCCCTGCTTGCGGCTGGCACACTGACAATCGCAGAGCCCGCGTCGGCGCAGCCGGCAGCCAAGTCCGCCAAGACGGCGAAGGCGGCCATGCCCACGCTGGTTGGCACGTGGACTGGGACCGCCACCGTCCCGCTCCCGGACAGTTCGATTGTCGTGCCGGTGATTTACACCTTCACGCAAGCGACTGGTGCCATCGGCGGCACGGCCATTGTCCCAGGACAAGGATCGGGCACCATCTCGAATGTGTCGCGTGATGGTGCCCGACTGCAATTCCGGGTGACCGCACCCGAGGGCCGCCTGCTGGAACACGACGGCAAGTTTGGCGCGGATGGCTCAGTGGAAGGTGTCGTGAACATGGACAACCAACCCATCGCCAAGTTCAAGATCGCGCCGAAGCCACCAGCCAAGCCGGCGAAGTAGAACCGGCGCCGTTGACCCGGCGATGTGGCGCTATCGAACCGCGCCGTGGTCGACCTTGGTGAGTCCGAAGATGTACGTCCACTTGAAGGTGGCACGCTGCCGCGATGCCGACGTGAAGTCCACCTGAATGGGCTTGTCGCACCCGCCCGCCTTCTTCACCGTTGCGGTCCAACCCGGACGCACTTCGGTCTTGAGGAGCGTCGACGTGATGCACGGTCCGCTGGATGTGCCGGGAGTCGCAACCTGAGGAACCGACACACGAATGTAGACAGAGCCTTGATACTCCTCGCCAAGCAGCCCGGCGCCGAGTTCATACTCGCTGACGAAGTTGCTGCCGATCATGGTTTCCGACAGGATGCGAAAGGAACCGTCACCTTCCGCGAACAACGATGACGGGCGCGCGGGATTCGCGGTTTGCTCCGACACGTCGTCGGCCGGTGCCACTGGCGACTCACTGCACGCGCCAAAGAGACCGACGACGGCAACACAGGAAAGGCGAACGACGCGACGCAACTGCATGATGGACATCCTTGGCATGACGGAAGCGGGAGAAAACGCGGGTATGCTGTGGTGGACGCCGCGGGTCGGAGAAATATTCCCGGCGTGCGATGAGTTTCTTTTGGCACATCGGTCCAATGTGCGACGCGCTGACGAGAGACAGCGCATTCCCCAGACGCGGAGCGCAGATGAAACCCGGCCCATCGGTCAGTCCAGCCACAATCGACGAGTACATCGCCTCGTATTCTCCCGATGTACGCGCCATCCTGGAGCGCATACGTCGGACCATTCGCAAAGCTGCGCCTGACGCCGTCGAACGCATTGCGTATCGACTGCCGAGCTTTGAACAGCAGGGGGCGCTGGTGTATTTCGGCGGATTCAAGAAGCACATTGGGTTCTTCCCACCGGTCGGCGATGCCACGTTGGCGCAGGAAGCGTCGCCGTACGCTGGGCCGAAAGGCAATCTGCAGTTTCCACTCGATAAGCCAATTCCGTACACGCTCATTGCCAAGATCGTCAAGGCACGCGTGCGCGAGAACGCCGCACGCGCGAAAGCGAAACAAACAGCGAAACAAACAGCGAAACAAACAGCGAAACGCAGCGCAAGATGAGAGTCATCGTGGAGGTGCCGACCGGCTCGCGCGTGCTTGATCGGGATGGCTCGAGGATGCTCGGCATGATCGCTGATGCCGATGGTGCGGAGCACGCGGTGGTATGAACGGTCACCATATTGCCCAAGTGACTCCCACCCTTGGCGGCACATTCCGCGCAACGATGTTCAAGTACCCGGGCAAAGGCGGCTGGACGTTCGTGCAAGTCCCCGATCGCCTGTCACCGCCGGTCACACACGGCTGGGGACGGACACCTGTCACCGCCACGGTAGACGGACACACGTGGGCCACCAGCGTGTGGCGCGGGAAGGATGGACGCACGTTGCTCGCGTTGCCCAAGCAGGTGCGCGGAACGCAAGGCGAGGGGGACCGCGTGCAGGTGCACCTCGCCTTCGCGTCGCTCTGACGACGCGTCAGCCGCCGGCGCCGGCCTTCTTGATGCGGAACTCCTTGTGACTGTCGCGCTGCTGATCCTTCATCGCATCAAGGATCGTCACGGCCTCGGCGTTCTTTCCCGCCTTGAGTGCGGTCCGCATCTTGTCGACCGTCACCAGGAACTGCTTGATGCCCGCCTGATAGTCGGCGAGGAACTTGGCCTGTTCGGCTGCGGGGATCTGCCCCTTCTTTTCCGGCTCGAGTGTCAGCGCGGCCTTCGCGTTGGTTTCGATGACCGCCAGCTGTTCCAGTGAACTCGCATTCTTGGTCGGATCCTCGATCTGGCGTCCGACTGCTTTGAATGCAGTGTTGATCGCACTCATCTTCTTGCCAAGGGGAGTCTTCTCGGCGTCCTGCCCGTAAGCGGGTCGTGCCAGCGCGAAGGCGAGCACGCAGAGGGCGCCGAGTTGTCGAATACGGAGTTGCATCGAGTCGAATGAGCGAAGGGTCAGGAAGGGTGCGCTGATCAGGCGAGGGCGCTGATCCGCACGATCTCTCCTTGTTTAGCCTCGCCCGCTGAATTGCAGGCGCCCCCGGGCGCGAAGCGGGCGTCTCTTGCGTACTTTCGCTCACACGGATCGTCCGGCGACTCTCGACGACCGTGGCTAGTCCGCCTGCCCTCATGGGCGCCGGCGGCCGCCTGCCCGCCCCGTTCCCCGGATCCCATCTGGACATGACCGACCCGCATCAGAGTCCGCCCGACCGGCGGAATTTTGTCAGCAAGGCCGCCGCGGTGGTTGTGGGCGGCCTCGTTGCCGTCGTGGCTCCTGTCGCCGGGCTGGTGACGTTCCTCGATCCCCTCCGCCGAAAGTCGGACACCCGCGGCATGGTCCGGGTGACGTCGCTCACATCGCTGCCCGACAGCGGGGAGCCGCGCAAGTTCCCGGTCCTCGATACGCTCGTCGATGCCTGGAACAAGACAGAGAACGTGCCGGTGGGCTCCGTCTACGTACAGAAGACCGGTGACAACGCGGTGCGCGTGCTCAGTGCGGTCTGCCCGCATCTGGGATGCTCGGTGGGATTCAACGCGGCAAACAAGGGCTTCTACTGCCCGTGCCACAAAAGCAGCTTTTCGCTGGACGGTGCCATTCTCGATCCGAAGAGTCCGAGCCCGCGCGCGATGGACGAGCTGATCGCCGAGGTGCGCGGCGACGGCGATGTGTGGGTCAAATTCCAGAGCTTCCGCAAAGGCTCGCCCGAGAAGATCCCCGTCTGATGAAGAATGCGCTCGCGTGGCTCGACCAGCGCACCGGATACAAGGCGCTGGTCCATGAAGCGTTGTTCGAAAACGT
>JAGNMU010000470.1 GCA_017991005.1 Gemmatimonadaceae bacterium
ACGGTCATGTCCACCAGGATCACCCTTTGTCCTGAGTGAGTACCTGCGGCATGATCGCCGCAATGGTGATCGGAAGTGGTTCGTTCTGACTCACATACACCCTGCCCTCCGTCTCGAAGCCCGATGGCCATGTGATCCTCTTGTCTCCGGTGAACAGTGCTGGCGTAGAACCCATAAGTGTAGAGCCAGTGCGGAACTCAACGCGGTCGAGGTTGTCGGCGTCAGGCCCAGCCAGCGCGCCAACGGTGTCAATGAATCGAACAGTCACTTCCGGCAGCCGCTTGATCTTTCCTTGTGCGGTTCCGTCTGCTGCACCAGCCTCGAATCGCATCGTCTCGACATACGCCTCATTGTGATAGCCGACGTGCGCGACCGTACCGTTGCGGTCGAGTAGAACGGCGGCGGCTCCTGGGCCAGGCGGGTTGACCACAGTACGATCAGGGTGCGTTGAGCCATCCAGCATGATGCTCAACGTCTGACCTCCAAGCCCAGCGTTGACGTTGGCGTAGAACTCGCTCCCAATCGTCTCAGGAACCGTCGTGACTGCGCAGTCGAGGAACATCGCGCTGGATAGCGGCTCACCGCGCACGTATCCCAACGACAGCGCCTCCGAAAAACAGGCGAACCCGCGATCAACCGTGACCACAAGAATGTCGCGCCCCTGCGCTTGGCATGGGTACGAGAACACTTGCCTCGCCAGCCCGCCTACGTCGTGTCGATGCCACGCGAGCACGTCCTGCTCACGGTTGTACGTGAACCCGATCAACTCGCCAGCGCCGGTTACGCACCAGATGATCGAGTCCGGCTCCGCGCACCATGCCATCGAGACGATGCCGCCCTTGGTTATGTGTTCTGCACGAATTGTCAGGTCGTTTGCAATGTACTGGTCGTTGTCGAAGCTGAAAGCCAACTCACGCAACTTGCGCCCACCGCGCTGCACGAAAAGCGTCGCAGGGCCGACCTTGATCGGCGCGACGGCCGTGCTGCCGTAGTCGGACTGCCGCGTGACCTTGACGTTCGCTGGGCCGAATGGCTCCGACGCGGTAGCCGGTCCAACGGCGAACTCGCCGCCAGTCGTTCCCACCAGCAGGCCATCGTCGGCTGACATCCACGTGACCGCGTTGGCCTGGTCCTTGATGATGTCGATGGTGAACGCCGAGTCCGGCAGGACTTCGCCGAACTCGCGGTCGTGGAAATTCTCGAAGTCGCCTGCGGTGCTGCCCCACACCTTGATTCCGCGCGCAAACGTCAGGCGCTCTCGGAAGAATGTCACGACCTCCGGATAGCCCTCCTCCTCAGACCATGCACCGAATTCCCAACGCCAGCTTGCATTGCCGCTACCAACAATCGAGTCAGGCGCGCGTTCTATGGCGGTCGCCGTGACAGTGTTGGCGTCAGTGAATGCAGTTATGCGGAAGATGCCGAACCCTGGGTCCTGGTACTCCCACTCGACGCCGGTCGTGTAGTAGTCCGTTGCGCTACCAGCCAATAGCGTCGTGGTCTGATCGCCGTCCCACGCCTTGCCCTTGGTGTGCGTCGGCTTGACGCTTCCTGTCTGCACGAACTTGGCCGTCGTTCCGCCTGATGGCGCCGTGCCGTTCGATACGGTCGTCGCCTTGTACGTGCGGCCGTCCGAGCGGCGCAGCGAGTTGACGGCGAGCATACTGCCGTTCGACTTCTGCCCAGGCTCCCACGGCTTTATGTCTGAGAGGTCTGCTTGCTCGATGCGGAACAGGCTGCCGACGTGGTTGGCTGTGAAGATGTCTGCGCTTGCCTGCAACGTGACTGATCCGGTAGCCGCCGATGCGTACACCGTGATCGTGTCGTCGTCGTTCGCTTCCTTCCACGGGCCGCCAGTAAACTCCGCCTCCACAAGCGTGAACACGCTGCCATCACGCATGAGCTTGTGCGTCGGGTAGTCAGGGTGCGCTATGTACAGCACGTCCCCTGACTGCACAAACGAGAACGCAATGCTGCCGTCGGAGCGGTAAAAGTCAGCATACCCGTATGGTGTTGGGGTTACGAAGTCTACCTGCGAAACTGATTCCGTCGTTGCAGTGCTGGTGTCCTCCAAAACTGTGATGATGGCATCGCCAAACACCACGATGTATACAGCCGAAACGCTCGCAACGAACGGCACGGCAAACCCGATATTGTCATCCTCTTTGTCGGGAGCGAAGATGAACCGCGTGCCAGGGCGGCGCTTCGCCGGCCCCTGCACAGTCGGGATCATGTTCATCATCGACCGGCATCCGCTTTGGTAGAACGGCAGGTCGACGCGACCCTCCATCAGCGGCGACAACTCACCGCCGTTGAATTGGGTCTGGATGGCTGATTCGCGGGCCATGGTCAGATGCGCGACATGATCCAGCTATCGTCCGGAAGGTTCTCAGGCGGGTCCTCGACGGCATCGAGCGTGCGCGCCTCGCGCATCGTCTCGCGGTACCGCATCTCAGCGGCATCACGCTCCTGCGTCGAACCAGTCAGCGGCTTCGCCAGCGATACAGCCAGCGAGCAAGCGAGCGCCTGCACGAACATGGTGTCGAACTGCGTCGGGTCCTCGATGCGCGCGCCGTAGCGGATCGCCAGCGGTGCGCCGAGGTCGGTGGCGATCTTGCGCCCGCGAATCTCCCACTCGCGCGGGCCGCCGCCACCGCGGTAGTCGGACAGGTCGACGCCCGGATAGAACGTCCCCACGAGGTCGATGCGCAGGCAGTCGGCCGGCAGGCTGTAGACGTAGGTGTACGGCGCTGGCGCGGTCTCGTTGAGCGCGGCGAGCGATGCCGTGGCGATGGCGAAGTTCCAGCGGTGCTTCCGAAGCTCGGCGTCGCGGGTGGTGTCGAAGATCGCCCTGACCTCGCGCGCCGGCTTGGTGTCGTCGTTCAAGCTCAGGATGCGCATGTCGCCCAACTGACTCAGGGCCAGGTTGGCGATCGTGACATTGGAGACGGCGGCCATACCTACCTCGACATGCGGCGACGACGGCGCCAGGACCCGCTTCCGCCGGATGGTACACCGCCGACTCCGCCTGCGGTACCGGTGGCGGCGAACACGTCCGGACTCTCGGTTGCGGCCATGGTGCCTTGGATGAGGACCGTCCCGGTGGCCGCGTAGGTGTCCCCGGCCTCGTTGGCGGCCATGGTGCCGGTGACGATCACCTTCCCGGCGAAGGCCGCGGTGTCAGCACTCTCCGTGGCGGCCAAGGTGCCGGTGACGACGCTCGCGCCGACGAACGCCGCGGTGTCGGCCGACTCCGTGGCGGCGAGGTCGCCATCGACCAGGACCGTCCCGCTGGCAGCGAAGGTGTCCGCACTCTCGTTCGCCGCGAGCGTGCCCTGTACGAGCACGGTACCGGTGGCGGCGAAGGTGTCTGCCGTCCCCTCGGTCGCGGCCATCGTGCCGACGGTAGAGACGCTGCCGGTGGCGGCGAATGTGTCCGCGCCTTCCGTCGCAGCGAGCGTGCCTTGCACCACCACGTCGCCAGTCGCGGCGAAGGTGTC
This sequence comes from Gemmatimonadaceae bacterium, assembly GCA_017991005.1. Classification (GTDB taxonomy): domain Bacteria; phylum Gemmatimonadota; class Gemmatimonadetes; order Gemmatimonadales; family Gemmatimonadaceae; genus Gemmatimonas. The sequence continues at coordinate 3,501 of JAGNMU010000470.1, forward strand.
GGCTGTCTCTGTCGCTGCCAGCGTTCCTTGGACTATTACGTCGCCGGTCGCGGCGAAGGTATCCGCAGACTCCGTGGCTGCCATCGTGCCGGTGATGGCGCCAGCACCAGCGATAACGCCGCCACCGCCGACCCAAAATGCGAACAGCGAGTAGTAGCCGGCCTGAGTTACCGAGGCGGCTGGCGTTTGGCCTAGATATAGGCGCCAGCGAGCCATAGGGTTATGCCGTGGTGTTG
>JAGNMU010000471.1 GCA_017991005.1 Gemmatimonadaceae bacterium
CTGACGTGTTTCGCGCCTTCAACGATCCGGCGCGCCGCAATTGGAGCACTGTGCGCGACTACATCGTGCGCACGACCATCGCTCCTCGATCACTGCGGCTGGGTATGCCCGATGGGACGCTGGTGTCCGTGGCCATCGACCGGAAAGGCAATACGCGCTGTACGGTCACGGTGCAGCAAACCAAACTGGCCGACAATGCGGCGACGGACGCGGCCAGAAGCTACTGGCGCGACGCGCTCGCGCGGCTGGCTGACATGCTCGCCGACTAGGCGGCAGTGTTTCGCACCGCTTCAGTGACAACGCACGAAGGCCGAAGCGCTCCCGCGCCTCGGCCTTCGTGCTGTACCTCCCACGGCTCGCGAGCCAGCGGATGCAAATCGCGCTGATCGCGGCGTGCTGGCCTTCTTACTCCGTGACGCCCGCCAATTCCTGCGTCACCCGACTCGGCAGCGACGGATGCTGGCGCCACATGTACGTCCCCATGGCGACGGACGCGATCAGATTCGCGATGAACACCTGCAGCCAGGTGAGTTCACCGAACCCCTGCGCCAGCACCATCGTCCAGCCGACCCACCCCACTTCGAACGCGACAAACAGCATGCCGAATCCGATGATGGTGGAGGGGACACGTTCGGCGCCGTTCACGACGAACGAAAACGCGATGCCGATCGCGATGAAGATCGCGAAGTGAAACAGGGTGTAGCCGAGGAATGCGCCCGCGAAACTGGGTTCGCTGCCTTGCAGCACCAGGGAGCCCAGCGACTTGCCAAGCATGACCGGTGTGGCGAGCAATTGCGAATTGATCAGGTCGAGAATCGCAAACCAGACGGCGATGGACGTGGCGCCGATCAGGCCCGCGGAGACGCCTTCACGAACAACTCTGTTGCCTGTGGCCATTCGGTACTGACCTCCTGTGGAACGGTTGGAGGGGTTCCGCGCGGGGCCGATGCCCGTCGCTTCAGGAACATCGCGCCGGAACGGACGTGCGCCAGAGGCAGGCGGGACCGGTTTGCCACTCGACAAACCCGGAACCTCTGGTGATGCTCCCCTTGATCTACGCCTGAAAATTCCCGTCGTTCCCACCTTTCCGTCCCCACGCTTCCCATGAACGCTCGAGCTTGCTCCTCGGTCGGCCGTCCGTCCGCTCGTTTCATTGTGCCCGTGCTGCGGCTGGCGGCGGCGTGCGGCGGCGAGACGTCGGGCAAGGGACCGAATGCACCGGTTCGGACGGCGGCCAGTACCGCCGCGAGCTGCAATCGCGGCGACACCACGGCGACGTACGTGGCCTATCTCGACTACATCAAGAAGGCTCTGCCGACACCGCAGCGTTTTCTCAAAGCGGCGGGCACCGACTCGTCGGTGCCGGATGACGGCTTCCGCGCCATGCAGGACAAGGGGCCCAGCTATTTCTACGGCGGCGACAGTGTGGCGCAGCGGAAGATCCGTGAGAAACTCGCGTCCGTCGGCCCGTTTGCGTCGCTGCTCATCGTGCATCGCGGAATGACCACGTCGCCGATGGGTGACACGGTCACGCTGCGTCTGGGCGGCCACTACATCGGCGGCGAACACGAAGGGAAGACCGGAGCCAGCCGCACGATCGTCGTGGTGTGCGCGGACTCGACGTGGAAGCTGGCGTCGTCGACGGAAGAGCCGCCGCAGTGAGTAGCCGGGAACGACTGCTGGCGCTCGATGTCTTTCGCGGCATGACCGTGGCCGGGATGTTGCTGGTCAACAATCCCGGCACATGGAGTGCGATCTACCCGCCGCTCGAACATGCGGCGTGGCATGGTTGGACGCCGACGGATTTGATCTTCCCGTTCTTCCTGTTCATTGTCGGCATCACCACGGAACTCTCGTTGCGCGCGCGACGGGCGCGGGGCGACGACGAAGGGGCGATCGTCCGGCAGATCCTGCGCCGCGCGTCGCTGATCTTTCTCTTCGGCCTGACGCTTTCGGCGTTTCCGTTCTTCACGTGGGCACCGATTCCCGAGCTGCCGGACGCCACGCTGCTGGATCGTGTGGTGCACCGCGTCGAACATCTGCGAATTCTCGGTGTGCTGCAGCGCATCGGGCTCGCCTATCTGTGCGGGGCGTTACTGACGCTGCACACCTCGTGGCGGCAGCAGATCGGCATACTGGTCGTGTTGCTGTTCGGCTACTGGGCGTTGATGACACTCGTCCCGGTGCCTGACACGGGCGTGGCGGGACGGTTCGTGCTCGACAAGCCCGATCAGCTGCTCAGCGCATGGCTCGACCGCACAATTCTTGGGACGAATCACCTGTGGTCGGGTTCGAAGACGTGGGATCCCGAGGGGTTGCTCAGCACCGTTCCGGCGATCGGGACGATGATGATGGGCACGTTTGCCGGTCGGTGGATCTCCGAACAACAGCGTCCACTGAGCGAACGATTGAGCGCGCTCTTTGCAGTGGGCGCGTTGGTGATGATGGCTGGGCTGGTGTGGAACTGGAGCTTTCCGATCAACAAAAGCATCTGGTCCAGTTCGTACGTGCTGTTCACGGCAGGGATGGGCGCCGTGTCCCTCGCCACGTGCCTGTGGTTGATTGATGTGTGCCAGTTGCGACGTTGGACGTTTCCGTTCGTCGTATATGGGATGAACCCGATGCTCGCCTTCCTTGGCTCGGGTTTGATGGCACGCATCACCAGTTCGATCTGGATGCTCAACGCTGGAGACGGAACACGCGTCTCCGCTCAGGGGTTGCTGTTCAAGACGATGTACGCCTCATGGCTTCCGCCGCGGGAAGCCTCGTTCGCCTACGCGCTGAGTTTTGTGGCCCTGTGGTTTCTGCTGCTCTGGGCTGCGCTGAAGCGAGGCATCGTCCTCAAAGTCTGATCACCACGACCCACGTGATGTCACTCCGCGCGCAGGTTTCTGTCGTCCGTGCACGCCCACTCTGGGCGCTCATGGCGTCGCTTGTCTTCGCGATCGCGACCTCCGCCGCGCCGGTTCCGGCTGACGCGTTGCCGCGGCAGACGACGCGAGCCACCAAGCAACCCAAGCGGTCGACGTCCACGCGCAGCACCAAGGCTCGTCCCAAGCGTGTCGTGCGGGCACCGGTGATTCCTGCCTTGCGCTTCACCACGCCGCGAAACGCGGTGGCCTTGTCCAGCGATCTGGCCACCTTGCTGGGCAGTCGCACCCGGAACGGGCAGTGGGGAGCCATGGTGGTGAGTCTGACGCGCGGTGACACGTTGTTCGCGCAGTCGCCGGACGAACGGTTGGTCCCGGCATCGACGATGAAGCTGTTTACGTCGGCCATCGCGCTTGAACGTTTGGGGCCCGACCACACCTATTCCACCGACGTGTTGCGCGATGGCGCACTCGAAGCGGGTGGTGTGGTGCGCGGTAATCTCATCCTGCGCGGCGATGGCGATCCGTCGCTGTCACCGCGATTTGTGCGCGGTGGTCCCGATGCGGCGATGACCTTGCTGGCGCAGTTCGCCGCCGGGGCCGGCATCACACGCGTGACGGGCGATCTGATCGCCGATGCGTCGGCATTCGAATCGCGCGGCATTCCCGAAGGCTGGCTGACGCGCTACGCTGGTGCGAGTTATGCCGCACCCTTTTCGGCGTTGTCGCTCAACGAGAACATCGTCATCGTCGGCGTGACGCCTGGTTCGTCGGGACGAGAAGCGACGATTGCACTCGAGCCAGCAACACGGGGCCTGTCGGTAACGAGCACGGTCCGTACGGTGGAGGGCAGCAG
>JAGNMU010000472.1 GCA_017991005.1 Gemmatimonadaceae bacterium
GCCCGAGACTGTGTCGGCGAGGCGCTGTATCGGGGCACGGGACCGCTGGGCCTCGCTCACCATGTGGACGATCTGCGCCAGCAGCGTGTCGCTGCCGACTCGCTCGGCGCGCATGACGAACGTGCCGGTCCCGTTCATGGTCCCGCCGGTGAGTTGTGAGTCTTTGGACTTCTCCACCGGAATCGGTTCGCCCGTGACCATCGACTCGTCGACCGTCGTCACGCCGTCGAGCAGTACGCCGTCCACCGGCACTCGCTCACCTGGTCGGATGCGGAGCTGATCGCCTACCACCACCTGCTCGAGTGGGACGTCCTTTTCGGCGCCGTCCGGGCCAAGTCGACGAGCGGTTTTCGGCGCAAGACCGAGGAGCTTTCGAATGGCACCGCTGGTGCGGCTGCGTGCGCGCAGTTCCAGCACCTGACCGAGCAGCACCAGCACCACAATGACCGTAGCCGGCTCGAAGTACACCGCCACCTCGCCCATCATGCGGAACGAGTCAGGAAAGATCCCTGGCGCCAGCGTGGCCACGACGCTGTAGCCAAAGGCGGCGCCGACGCCGAGAGCGATGAGCGTGAACATGTTCAGATGACGGTTCACCACGGACGCCCATCCCCGAACAAAGAACGGCCACCCGCCCCAGAGCACCACCGGCGCAGCCATCACAAGTTCGAGCCAGTTCATCCACCCGTGGGGGATCAGACCCTGCAGCGGCTTCCCTGGAAGGAACTCGGACACCATGAGCGCGAGAGTTGGAGCGGTAATGACCGCGGACCAGCGGAACCGGCGCGTCATGTCGTCGAGCTCCGGGTTCGCTTCTTCCAGCGTGACTACGCGCGGCTCGAGCGCCATGCCGCAGATCGGACAGGCACCCGGCCCATCGCGAACGATCTCCGGATGCATCGGGCACGTCCACTCCGTCCTGGTGAGGGGCACGACACTGACCGGCTCGAGCGCCATTCCGCATTTCGGGCATGCGCCAGGGCCGATCTGGCGGACCTCAGGGTCCATCGGACAGGTGTACTCACGCCCCGGCGCCGCGTCCGAGTGTGACGTCCTATCCGCGGGCGTTACATTCAGAAAGCTGGCTGGGGCTGCGCGAAACCGCGTCAAGCAGGTCTCGCTGCAGAAGTAGTAGGTCCGTCCTTTGAAGTCGACGTGACCCACCGCGTCCGCAGGGCTAATCGTCATGCCGCAGACGGGGTCGACGACGTCGACGGAGGCGTCGGGTGAGGCAGTGGTCGGTGTGCTCATAGGGATCAGTGCCGAGCCGGCATCTCTGCCGGCCCGGCGACTCCGTTACCTGGCGTATTGGCTGGGGTTGGCGTCGAACTTCGTCTTGCAGCTCTTCGAGCAGAAGTAGTAGGTCTTGCCCTGATACTCGCTCGTTCCAGCCGCCTTACCGGGATCCACCTGCATTCCACACACAACGTCGCGTTCCATGGGTATCCTCCTTATCCTGGTCTCTTCTCATAAGACGCACGCGGCGGAGGTGCATTACAGTCGCCACTGGGACCAGGCTCAAAAACATCCGTCCGGCAGAGGCGGTCGGTCTACGTCACCTGCAGGGCTTGCTGGCACAGGAACAGTTCGCGCATCCATGTTCGGCGCACGTGCCGCAGGATTCCGTCACCCGACGTTTGAGTGCCTCCCGTGCGCGAAATACACGTACGGCCGCGTTGCCTGCGGTCAGTCCATGCTGCTCTGCGAACGCTTTCACGGGCAGGCCGTCGATGTCGATCGCCCGAAGGGCCGCTGCGTACTCGGGCTTGAGCGTCTCGGCGAGTCGGCCGATGCAGGCGCAAATCTCCAGCTCGACCTCGTCGACAGGCGGATCGTGCGTCTGAAGTTCGCGTGCGAAGGCTTCGACCGCTCGATCGGACGCGCCCCGCCTCCGGAACTGGTCGATGGTGGCGTTCCTGAGCGTTCGATAGAACCAGGGAATGACGCCTTCGTCCTCTGGCACACCCGCTGGGCGCGCGAGCGTGCGCACAAATGCGTCCTGCAGGATGTCCTCGGCAATCATGCGGTCGCCGACGCGACGTTCGAGGAAACGCAGGAACGCCCGGTGATTCTCAAGCAGGGTCGCGATTGGTGGGGAGACGACCTCTACTTTCGTATCGCTGGCATCCATGACTCACCCACTGTCACTCGGTCACTTGCGCGAGCCGGAGATGGCCGCGCAAACGAGCGAAGGGGCGCGGCAGGGCGCCGCGTCCCCTCGCGTCTCACTTCGCCACCATCTTCAGATCAGCGGCGGTGATCATGAGCGACCCGCTCATGTCCATCGTGTCACCGGTGACCTCCACCGTGTGGCCGATATGGGGCACCAGCTTGGCGTTGTTGCTGGCGGCGAGGCCGCCATAAATCGCGTAGACCTTTCCGTCGGCCGTCAGCAAAGCCATGCGCTGCCCCTTCTTGGCGCATGCGATCGCGCAGTCCTTGGTATCCGCAGGCATCTTGTGGTCGACGCCCTTGTTGTTGACGGTGTCCTTCGTATAGCAGGTCTGGTCGACGATCTGCCCCGTGATGGTTTCGGTCTTCGCCCAGGCCGTGGCACTGGTGAGGACCATCGACGCGGCGACAGCGATAAGCACTCTCTTCATCACACTACCCTCCATTGAGAACGAACGATTCGTACTATCAGTGCAGAACTTGTCCGGGGCATTGGCATCAGAACCACCACCGCACGCCGCTCACGAACCTGACACCGGAGCCCACTTCTCCAGCAGCCTGAGCGAAGTCGGTCGTTCCACCGAACGTGTGCTCCCATGCCAGCCCCAGATACGGCGCGAGTTCGCGACGCACTTCGAAACGCAGACGAAGACCGGGTTCGGCACTGCTCAGGCCTGAGCCGATGCCACGCGCCGGATCCGGTTTACCGTACGCATTGAGTTCCAGTCGCGGCTGCAGGATCAGACGCTGGGTCACGCGCAGCTCGTAGTCCACGTCGAGCCGGAGCGCTGTGTGCCAACCCTCGCCCACGTACGCCGTGGCCTCAACGTCGAACCAGTAGGGAGCCAGGCCCTGGATACCGAGCGCCGCCCACGTCCGACCAGTTCCCGGCCGAACATCCTGCCGAAGGCCAGCGACCACATCCCACCACCGCGCGACCATGCGGCCGTACAGAACATGCGCGTCCGCTTCTCCAAGTGTTCCACTCGCGGAGCGGCCTTCCGACCGGATCCAGAACCGATCACGGTCGCGGCCAACCCACGTCTGGTTATCCCACCGGACGCCGCTCGCACCTGCCACGGATTGCCATTCGAGCCGGTCGAAGAGGACCAACGCGTGGACAGCATCGTCTTGAGTGGCATGGCCTCCGACGTCGGGAAACGCCGCCTGCCGCTGTTCGTCGGTGAGTGGCGGCGGTTCGTACGGCTGTGCAGGCTGAATTTTGGCCGGGGGCGAGGTCTCCTGGGCGCGCGCCGTCGCACCCGAGACGACGAGCAGCGCCGCGAGCGCCACGACAGGAGGGAAGGCGCGCGACGTCATTCGTCGACCCTGACCTCTCGCATCATGCCCGCTTCCATGTGGTACAGCAGGTGGCAGTGATACGCCCACCGGCCGAGCGCGTCCGCCGTCACACGATAGCTGCGCTTTGTGCCGGGTGGTATGTCCACGGTGTGCTTCCGCACGAGGAACTCGCCGTCGTCGCCCTCGAGGTCGCTCCACATCCCGTGCAGGTGAATGGGATGCGTCATCATCGAATCGTTGACGAGCACCAC
>JAGNMU010000473.1 GCA_017991005.1 Gemmatimonadaceae bacterium
GGCGTGGCTCGCGCTGTCGTGGGAGTGGAGCGTCGGCGCGGCCATCATGTTTGGACTGGCACTGTCCGTGGCCAGCACGGTGGTGGTGCTGCGTGTGCTGGAGTCGCGCGGGATGCTCGACTCGATCGACGGCCGGATCGTGGTGGGATGGTTGGTCGTCGAAGATCTGGCGGTGGTCATCGCGCTGGTCCTGCTGCCCGCTATTCTTGATGCGGTCGGTGGCACGAACAGCACGACCACCGCGCCGACGGGCGGACTGGCGTGGACGATCGGACTCACACTGATCAAGGTTGCCGCGTTCATCGTCCTGATGGGCGTCGTGGGCCGCCGCGCGGTGCCCTGGTTGCTCACCAAGGTGGTGGGCAGTGGCAGCCGAGAACTGTTCACACTCGCGGTGCTGGCGGTTGCGCTCGGTGTGGCGGTTGGTGCGTCGGCGATCTTTGGCGTGTCATTCGCGCTCGGCGCCTTTGTCGCCGGAGTCGTCATCAGCGAGTCGGATCTCTCGTATCGCGCCGCCGCCGACGCCGTGCCGTTGCAGGATGCGTTTGCGGTGCTGTTCTTCGTGTCGGTGGGCATGCTGATCGAACCGCGCGTGCTCATCGACGAACCGATTCGGTTGCTGCAAACGGTCGCCGTTGTGTTGATCGGCAACACGCTCGCCGCCACCGTGCTGATGGTGCTGCTGCGTCATCCGCTGCGCGCCTCGCTGCGACTGGGCGCGAGTCTCGGTCAGATCGGCGAATTCTCATTCATTCTGGCGGCGCTGGGCGTGTCGATGGGTGTGCTGACCGAGGAGGCGCGCAGTCTGCTGCTCGGCGCCGCGCTCGTCACCATCACCTTGAATCCCGTGGTGTTCAGTCTGCTCGATCGCCTGGGTGCATGGGTATCGGAGCGCTCGGAACTGCTGGACCGGCTGGAGCGACAGAAGGAACCGCGTCTGGTCGGGACCGACATGTTCGTGGCCCTCGAGCCCGATCATGCGATCTTGATTGGGTATGGTCGCGTGGGACGCACGATTGGCGACGCGCTGCAGCGCATCGGTGTGCCGTTCATCGCCATCGAGCAGGATCGTCGCGTTGTGGAAGCGATGCGCACGATCGGCGTCAGCACCATTTATGGCGACGCCACACAGATGTCCATTCTGGAGCACGCCCATCCGGAACGCGCCAAGTTGCTGGTGATCGCGTCACCCGATCCGTATCACGCGCGCCACATCATCGGTCTCGCCCGTCAGCGCAATCCGAACATCGAAATTGTCGTGCGCACGCACAGCGATCAGGAACAGCGGTTGTTCGAAGAGATGAAAGTGGACAAGGCGCTCATGGGTGAACGCGAGCTGGCGTTCGGCATGGCGTACTACAGTCTCCGCTTCCTCGGCATCGATGATGATCACGCCGATGACGTGGTGCAGCAGCTCCGCGGCGGCGCGCGCATGCCGACGCAGGAGTTCAGCATGCTGATGCCGCATGCCGTGCCGGGTGTGCGTGCCGTCACACCCGGTGATGCCGCGCCAAAGTAGGGCGCACGCACGTCGGCGCGGCTAGACGCGCTCGATGCCCGCCTTGCCGTGCACCACGCGCCATTTCGACGCCGTCTCCAACGGGGCCCCCGGACGCGTGACGTACGCAACACTCTTGTAGTCGGTCAGCCACTCCTTGGCATCGACACGGCAGGTGTAGTACCCGCGGCGATTCTGGTACCACTTGATGTGCGGGTTCTCGGCCAATTGCGTGCGCATGCGCTCGTTGGCTTCTCCGTTCCCATCGCCGCCTGACGCGATGCTGGTGCCCACGAATTCAGCTGCCACAACCGGACGATCCGGACGTGAGAAATCGCTGCGCAACTCGTTCACCCAGTTGGAGTGAATGTCGCCCGTGAGCACGACCGTGCGATTGGCCGCCCGCTGCGCGATCGTGTTGAGCAACCGATCGCGCGCGGCGGGATAGCCGCTCCACTGGTCCATCGACACGCGCACTTCGGGGCCTGGGCCGCTGTCGTACGGTCCGACCATCACCTGCTGGCCCAGCACCTGCCAGTGGGACTTGGATGCGGCGAGTCCGCTGAAGAGCCACTGTTCCTGCGCCGCACCCATCAGTTGACGCTTCGGGTCGGCCCACTCGCCGCACGGCACTGGTTTGGTGCCACTGTCGCAGGGTTGAATGTCTCGGTATTGCCGCGTGTCCAGCATCCAGAAACGGGCCAGCGCGCCCCAGTTGATCGTGCGGGTGATGGAGAGGTCGGCCCACGATGTCACGCGCGGGACACGTACCGGCTGGTGTTCCCACCATGCCTGATATGCCGCCGCACGACGCACGCGCATCTGATCGGTGGACTCCATCTCGTTTTCGCCGCGCAGGTTGGCGTAGTTGTTGTCCACTTCATGATCGTCCCATGTCACCACCCACGGCGCACGCTGATGCGCCGCCTGCAGCGCCGGATCGGTTTTGTATTGCGCATAACGACGGCGATAGTCATCGAGCGTTCGAATCTCGAGTCCCTGATGTTTGCGAATGGCATTCGCCGGACTGGAGTACTCGTAGATGTAATCGCCCAGGTGCGCCACCAGATCGAGCTCTTCGCGCGCCATGTGCTCGTATGCGGTGAACAGCCCCTGATCCCACCGCTGGCAACTGGCCACCGCCATGCGCAGCGGGGTCATCGCGCCGTCGGCGGGCGCCGTACGAAAGCGACCCACCTGGCTCTTCGCATCGCCGGTCTGAAAGCGATAGAAGTACCAGCGATCGGGCGTCAGGCCGTCGAGGTTGACGTGTACGCTGTACGACAACTCCTGTGCGGCCGTCGCACGCCCGGTCTTCACGATTTTGGTGAAACCTTCGTCATCGGCGACTTCCCACGTCACCACCGTGCGGTCACTCATGCCACCATCCGGTTCAAACGGACGAGGCGCGAGGCGCGTCCAGAGCACTCCACCAGTCGCGGTCGGATCACCGGACGCCACGCCCAGGGTGAACGGGTCGTCGGCGAAGCGCGGTCGATAGGTCACACGCCAGACGTTCGGGACAACGGCGCAGAGCGCCGCCGCACGAGTCACATCGCTGAGAAAGTCGCGCCGGTCCATGGGGAGAGCTCGGGGAATCGGGTGAAGTCCGCACAAACATCGCGCGTCATGACGGTAACGCCAGAGCCCGTGGCACCGTTGGTCACCGTTGCGTCACGGCTGGCCGATGAGCGCATTCGGTGCCATGCTTTGCGTATGACCTCGAACCATGCGGCGAACGATCACGGCCCCGGCGTACACGTGCCGCCGCCGCTGTTTTTTGTGGCCGGTTTTGCGATTGGTGCACTGGTGCACCGGTTTGTCGCGATTCCTGCACCATGGGGTGCGATACGCGCGGTGACGCGGACCGGCACCGTCCTCGTCATGCTGGGGATTGCCTGCATGTGTACCGGCGCACTGACATTTCTTCTGGCGAAAACCACGGTGATGCCTCATCGGCCGGCAAGCGCGCTGGTGACGCACGGCATCTATGCCTACACGCGCAACCCGATGTACCTCGGTTTCACGACCGCGTATGTGGGTGCAGCGCTGGCCGCGGGACTGGTGATGCCGTTGGTGCTGCTGCCGCCGGTGCTGTTCCTGTTGACGGTGTTCGTCATTCGACGCGAGGAGCGTTATCTGCGCGACACCTTTCCTGCGACCTTCGACGCGTACGCCTCACGGGTGCGCCGATGGCTATGACCCGGCTACTGGTTGCCGCAGCGG
>JAGNMU010000062.1 GCA_017991005.1 Gemmatimonadaceae bacterium
GTCTTAGAAGCCGATGTTGAGACCGGCGGTGAACGTGCGCGACAACGGGTAGATGTTGTTGTCGATGCCGTTCACGCCAGCGAGAGGATCGATGCCTGTGTACTTCGTCTTGGTGAACACGTTCTGCACGGTGCCGAAGATGCGAACGGAGTTGAGCGAACGCAGGTTCCGCACGGTGTACCCGACCGTCACGTTGTCGAGACGCAGGAACGAGGCGTCTTCCACGTACAGGTCAGAGAAGTACTGCGGCTTCACGAAACCGAACTCGGCCACGCCCGCATACAGATTGGCCGGCGCCGCACCCTTGAGCGCCTGGTAGTTGCCCAGGTTCGACGAGACGTTGTTGTAGACGTAGTTGCCCAGGTAGGCACGTGCCGTCAGAGCGAGGTCGAAGTTGCGGTAGGCCATGTTGGACGTGTGGCCGATGATCAGCTTCGGGTTCGGGCTCTTGTAGGGCACGCGGTCGTTGAAGTTGACCGAGCCGTCGCCGTTGGTGTCCTCGTAGAGTTCGGCGTCCGCCTTGTCGCCCGTCACCGGCTTGCCGTTCGCGTCGACTTTGTGCTTGAAGACAAAGAACGAGTTGACCGCGTAGCCCGGCTTGAGCACCTGCACCGTGTTGCCGACACCGCCGGCGATGCCGCCGGTGAGAATGGCGTCCGATCCGGCGCCGCTGATGCTGAGCACCTTGTTGGTGTTGGACGCCACGTTGAGGTTGGCATCCCACGAGAATCCGCCGTCACTCTTGGGTTCGAACACGCGGGCGTTCAGGCCGAACTCGACACCCTTGTTCTCGAGGCTGCCGATATTCGTCGTGACGAAGTTGGAGAGGTTCGTACCCGCCGGCACCGGCACGTTGAAGATCAGGTCGTCGGTCTTCTTGTTGTAGTAATCGATCGTGCCGGTGATGCGGTTGCTGAACAGGCCCCACTCGAGCGCGATGTTGTTGGAGGTCGTCTCTTCCCACTTGATGCTGGGATCGACCGCGCTCGGGCGGATCATGTTGATGAACTGATTGCCGAACTGGACGAGCGCCTGCGCGTTGCTGGTGGAGTACGTCGACACGAACAGGTAGTTGCCAAACGACTGGTTGCCGTTCACGCCCCAGGAGTAGCGAAGCTTGAGGTCCGAGAACGGTGTCTTGTCCTTGAGGAACCCCTCTTCCAGGATACGCCAGGCCGCACCGAACGACGGGAACACACCCCACTGATTGCCGGGGCCGAAGCGCGACGAGCCGTCGCGGCGCACGGTGCCCGTCAGCAGGTACTTGTCGTTGATGGTGTAGTTCAGGCGCGCAAACGTCGAGATCAGTTTGCTTTCCTGAATTTCGAGGAAGGTGCCCTGGGTTTCCGCACCCGGCACGCCGCTCGATCCGAGCAGATTGGTGCTGAGCTTCTGCGCGAAGAACGAGGAGTAGTCACCCTGCGACTTTTCGTACGTGTAGCCAGCCGTCAGGTCGAGATCACTCTTGAGCCCTTCGAGTTTGCGCGTGTAGTTGCCGAACGCTTCGAACACCGTGTTGACCTGCCGCGGGTTGTTGCGATCGATGCGGCCACCGCGGCTCGATTCCACGTCCGACTGGGCCGTGCTCGGCGAGAACGTGGTGCGCGCCGACTGGGTGAAGTCGTATCCCGCGCGAGCCGTGAGCGAGAGCCCGTCAATCTGCGGGAAGCTGTAGCGGCCTTCGAAGTTGCCCAGCGTGCGGAAGGTCGACCCACGATCCTGCAGCAGCGCGAGGTCGGAGAGCGGGTTGTTCGCGCCGAGCGGATCGATCCACTGGTAGTAGCTGCCGTCGGCATTGCGAATCGGCTGCGTCGGCGCCATCGCGGTGGCCGATCCCAGCACGCCGCCCGGCGTGAACCAGTCGTCATTGCGGCTGGCCTTGAGGCTGGTCTTCACTTCGAAGCGATCATTGAACATGCGATCGCTGTAGTTGAGCGACGAGCCGATACGACGCGCGGTGGTGCCTTCGAGCACGCCGTCCTGCCCCAGATAATTGAGCGAGAGGCGGTACCGCATGGCATCCTTGCCACCGGCGACCGCAAGATTGTGCTCCTGCCCACCCGCGGCGCGCTGGATTTCGTCGCGCCAATTCGTGGTGGCCGTTCCCAACTTGCCGATGTTTTCCGGCGCGTACTGCTGCACCGCAGCGCGAAACGCGGCCGCGTCGAGGAGTGGCGCGTCCTTGGCAACGAGCGAGTTCGAGTACGACGAGCCGTAGGTGACCTGCGTGCCCTGCGATCCGCGCTTGGTGGTGATGATCACCACGCCGTTGGCGCCGCGCGAGCCATAGATGCTCGTGGCCGATGCATCCTTGAGCACCGAGATGCTCTCGATGTCGTTCGGATTGAGGAAGTTGAGCGGATTGCGACCGGCCGAGACGCCACCGCCGACCTGCAGCGGGACGCCGTCAACAACAAAGAGCGGTTCGTTGCTGGCGTTGATTGACGTGCCGCCGCGAATACGCAGCGAGATCCCGCCGCCCGGTTCGTTGTTGTCGATGACCTGCACACCCGGCACCTTCGCCTGGATGAGCTGCTCCGGGCTGATGACGCGGCCCGTGTTGAAGGTCTTCCCGGTGACCGTTTCCACCGAGCCGGTGCGGTCGCGCGCTTCGCGCGTGCCGTAGCCGACCGTCACGACGCCGGCGAGTTGCGCGGCGAGTGCGTCGAGTGAGACATCGACCGTGCTCGTCTGCTCCGCAACGACGGTGACCGGCACTTCCTTGGCGGCATACCCGATGCGGGCGACGCGCAGCTTGTAGCTGCCGGCCGGCACCGCGGGAAGCACATACGCGCCGTCTGGACGCGTGTACGCCCCGAGCGTCGTGCCGGTCACGGTCACCGAGACGTTCGCGAGGGGGCCTTGAGACGACGTTTCGACCACGCGTCCAGTGATCCGCCCGGTCGTCCCCTGTGCCTGTACTGCCTGGGCACTGAGTAGACCACACGTCACCGCGGCGATCAGCCTACGGGCGCCAACGAACATGAAACGAACCTCCAAAGTGCGGAAAAGGCGGGTCGACACGAAAGCCGGGGAGGGGGCGCGCGTGGGTGACCCTTGGGGGGAAGCCGAAGCGAACGGGCGGAGCGAGGAGCGCAAATTGAGTTCGGAACGTCGGTGCAAACTTTCTGCGCGTTTGCGGTCTCTAGCGGGCTCTTGGGTGGGATAAGAGCCGTGATAGGGAGGATGTAACGCTCGATGAAACGGATTTGTCGCGCTCTTGTCAAGCGGGGATTTGCTGTCCGTCTTCCTGTAAACGATTGCGGTCATTCCGTAATCGTTTGCATAAACTCGACCGCAACTACCGCTGGCGATTCCGCGAATCTTTCGCGAGCTTGCGATCATACCTTCCGCTTTCTGCCGGCTCTGTTCCTCCTGCCTCCGCCGGCAGCATCTCGTCACGTTTTCGCGCCGCACCCTGATGACCTGATGGCCCCGCCATCGGCATTCGCGTGCCGGACGACCCCTAGCCTCACATGAAGTTTTCTCGCGCTGCCGGTGTCCTTCTGCATCCGACGTCGCTGCCAGGTCCCGATGGGATTGGCGATCTGGGTCCGGATGCGTTCCGCTTTCTCGATTTCCTTGCCGACGCGGGGTTTGCCATCTGGCAGATGCTGCCGTTGGGCCCCACTGGCTATGGCGACTCGCCGTACCAGTGTTTCTCGGCGTTTGCCGGCAACCCGCTGCTCATTCACGTGCCGGGAGCGACCGCGCCCGCTTCGTCGCATGCACATGCCGGGCATCTCGTCGATTTCGCCACGGTCATTCCGCACAAGAAGCAACGACTGGCGCAGGCGTTCGAGCGGTTCGTGCCGGACGATCGGTTTCACTACTTCGTGCAGCAACAGCGCGCGTGGCTTGATGACTACGCCTTGTTCATGGCCATCAAACAGGTGCACGGCGGGTCGTCGTGGACCTGCTGGACGCCGGCGTTGGCATCACGCGAACCCCAGGCGATCGCGGCTTTCCGCGCGGCGCATCAGCGCGAAATCGCGCAGGTGTGCATGGAGCAGTACGCATTCTTCATGCAGTTCCACGCACTCAAGCGCGCGTGCGGCGAACGCGGCATCCGACTCATGGGCGACCTGCCGATCTACGTCGCGCACGATTCCGCCGATGTGTGGGCCAATCGCGAGCTGTTCCAGTTGGACGAGCGTGGGCGCTTGGTGGTGCAGGCCGGCGTGCCGCCCGACTATTTCAGCGAAACCGGGCAGCTCTGGGGCAATCCGCTCTACAACTGGCGCGTCCTCAAAGCCCAAGGCTATCGCTGGTGGATCGACCGCATGCGTGCGGCGCTCGAGATGTTCGATCTCGTGCGACTCGATCATTTCCGCGGCTTCGAGGCGTATTGGGAAGTGCCGGGTGATGCCACGACCGCGATTGGCGGGCGCTGGGTCAAGGGGCCGGGTATCGAGCTCTTTGATGCGTTGTCCGCCGAACTCGGGCCGCTGCCGATCATCGCGGAGAACCTCGGCCTCATTACGCCGGAGGTCGAGACGATGCGCGAGCAGCTCCACTATCCCGGCATGAGCATTCTCCAGTTCGCGTTCGGCGGCGACGGACAGGCCAAAGATTTTCAGCCGCACACGTTTCCACGCGAACGCGTCGTCTACACGGGCACGCATGACAACGATACCACCGTCGGGTGGTGGAACTCCGAACCGGGGACGGACTCCACCCGGACACCCGAGGAGATCGAAAAGGAGAAGGCCTTTGCCCGCCGGTATCTCGGAACCGACGGTTGCAACATCCACTGGACGCTGATGCGCGCCGCGCTCGCGTCGGTGGCGGACACGGTGCTCATTCCAATGCAAGACATTCTTGGCCTCGGCAGCGAGGCCCGCATGAACCTGCCCGGTCGACAGGCGGGCAACTGGCAGTTCCGATTCTCCTGGGATCAACTCACCCCCGACATCGCGACACGCCTGCGCGATCTGACGAGGCTCTACGACCGATGAGCGCCCCCCGCGATACCGCACCGACTGCGCCGTCTTCAGCGACGAGCTTCGGTGCCATCTGGAACATGAGCTTCGGCTTCCTCGGCATTCAGTTCGGCTGGGGACTGCAGATGGCCAACATGAGCGCCATCTACGAATACCTTGGCGCCAGTGCCGACCAGATTCCGATGTTGTGGTTGGCGGCGCCGCTGACCGGATTGATCGTGCAGCCCATCATCGGACACTTGAGTGACCGCACCTGGTCGCCGCGCTTCGGGCGCCGGCGACCATTCTTTTTGATTGGCGCCGTCCTGAGTTCGCTGGCGCTGATTGCGATGCCCAACTCGAGTTCCCTGTGGATGGCGGCGGGGCTGCTCTGGATTCTCGATGCCTCGATCAACATCTCGATGGAACCGTTCCGCGCGTTCGTCGCGGATCTGCTGCCCCCGAGTGCGCGTCCCCGCGGGTTCGCGATGCAAAGTCTGTTCATCGGACTGGGGGCGGTGCTGGCCTCGGCCGCGCCCTGGATGCTCACCAACTGGCTCGGCGTGACGGCCAGTGCACCGGGCACGATCCCCAACGCGGTGCGCTACTCGTTCTACATCGGCTCCGCGGCGTTCTTCTGCGCGGTGATGTACACCATTCTCACCACGAAAGAAAAACCGCCCGCTGATCTGGCGGCGTTCGAACGTGAAAAGCAGTCGACGGCCGGCATCGGGCATGGTGTGCAGGAGATTCTGACCGCCATTCGGAATATGCCGGAGACGATGCGCCAGTTGGCGCTCGTGCAAGTCTGCACGTGGATGGGACTCTTCTGCATGTGGTTGTATTTCCCGGTCGCGGTGGCGCGCAATGTGTTTGGCGCGCCCGATGCCAGCTCGCCGCTCTATCAGCAGGGTGTCGAGTGGGCCGGGCTCTGTTTTGGTGCGTATTCGGCGGTGTGCTTCGCGTTTTCGTTCTTCCTGCCGCCGCTCGCCAAACTTCGCGGCGCCAAGGGCACGCATGCGTTGTGTCTGCTTGCCGGCGCGGCCGGACTGGCGTCGGTGTCCGTCATTCACACGCCGGGCCTGCTGCTGCTGTCGATGACAGGCGTCGGCATTGCCTGGGCCAGTACGCTTTCGATGCCGTATTCGATGCTGGCCAATGCGCTGCCGGCGGGCAAGACCGGTGTCTACATGGGCATCTTCAACTTCTTTATCGTCATCCCCGAAATCGTCGCGTCGCTCGGATTTGGCTGGGTGATGAACAACGTGCTCGACAACAACCGCATGGCCGCCGTCGTGGCGGGTGGCGCCTTCATGGCGCTGGCCTCGCTCCTGGTGTTGCGCGTCAAGGAAGTGGCGCCGGCAACACCGCCGCTGCAAGCGCAGCCAATCCAGGCGGCCGCATGAGCCTGTCATGCTTCAGTGCACCACGGCGCCTGGTGTGCGTCGCCATCGCCACGTGCGTGGCGTCAGTGCTGCAGGCGCAGGCGCCGACGGTCGACAAGGTCGAGCCGCCCAACTGGTGGGGTAATCATTCCATCAACCCCGTGCGCTTGCTGGTGCACGGCAGCCATCTCGGCGGCGCTCGCTTCGAATGCCCCAAACTCTCTTGCAGTCGCGTCGTCACGAATAGCGCGGGCACGTACGTCTTTGTCGACGTGACCATTCCGGCGGGCGCGGCGCCGGGTGCGTATCCACTGACGATACGCACCGCGGGCGGCACCGCACGCGTGCCATTCACGATCTCCGCGCCACTTGCCGCGGCAGGACGTTTTCAGGGGTTTGGTCCGAACGACGTGATGTACCTGATCATGCCGGATCGATTCGCGAATGGCGATACGATCAACGATCGACCGGCCGGTCAGGCCGATCTGATCGATCGCGCGAAGGGCCGGTACTATCACGGCGGCGACCTCGCCGGCGTGCAGCAGAAGCTGCCGTACCTCAAGCAGTTGGGGATCACGGCGATCTGGCTCAATCCGATCTACGACAACAACAACGCGCTCAATCGCAAGGAAGTCTACGACGGTCAGGCCATCACCGACTATCACGGGTACGGGGCGACCGACTTTTACAACGTCGAGGAACATTTCGGCACCGTCGCGCAATTCCGGCAGCTGGTCGACGATGCACACAAACACGGCATCAAGATCGTGCTCGACATGGTCGCGAATCATTCGGGGCCGTATCACCCATGGGTGAAAGACTCGCCCACATCCACCTGGTATCACGGCACCGAAGCCAATCATCCGAACAACGACTGGCAGACCTGGACGCTGGCCGATCCACACGGCACCGCGGCGATGCGCCGCAATACGCTCGACGGGTGGTTCGTGAACATCCTGCCCGATTTCAATCAGGATGATCCGGAAGTCGCGCGCTACATCATCCAGAACACGCTCTGGTGGGTTGGCGTGAGTGGTATGGATGGCATTCGGCAGGATACCTGGCCCTACGTGCCGCGCACGTTCTGGCGCGACTGGATGTCCGCCATCAAGAAGCAGTATCCGACGCTCAAGGTCGTCGGTGAGGTACTCGATGGCGATCCGGCGATGATTTCGTTTTTCGAAGGCAGCCGGACCGCCTTCGACGGGATTCGCACCGGCGTCGACAAGATGTTCGACTTTCCGCTGCACTTCACCATTCGCCGCGTCTTCGGTGAAGGACAGTCGATTCGCGCCATCGGGCAATTGCTGGCTCACGATCAACTGTATCGTGATCCCTCGTCGTTGGTCACGTTGCTGGGCCTGCACGACGTGCAACGATTCATGCACGAGAAGGGCGCAACGACGGCCGGACTCAAACTGGCGTACACGCTGCTGCTGACCATTCGTGGAACGCCGCTCATCTACTACGGCGATGAAATCGCGCTGGCCGGTGGCAACGATCCGGACAATCGTCGCGACTTCCCGGGCGGCTGGCGCGGCGACGCGCGCGATGCCTTCACGCCGGGTGGGCGTTCCGCCGAGCAACAGGATGTCTTCAAACACGTCAACGCGTTGCTGACCCTCAGGGCTGCGCGCCCCGATCTGCGTGGCGGCAGAACGCAGCATCTGTTTATTGACGACAAGGCGTTCGTGTATCGACGCGGCGCGTCCGTGATCGCCATCAACAACGTCAACGAAGCGGTCACCGTCGAAGTCGAAGGTGCGGTTCCCACATCGGCCGCCGTTGGTGCCTGTGGTGCGCCGGTCAAGCGAGGAACATTGACCGCCATCACGATCCCGGCGCGCAGCAGCTGCGTCTTCTGACACGGGGCACGGCGGTGCGGATCGAGCATGTCGCGCCGACACCGGCAACGGGGTAGGTCACGGGTGCACCTTTGCCCGCTGCCGATGCTCATGCGGCGGCTCGGCCGTTACTTGTCGGTGAGCGTGATGCCTTCCAGCGGCGCGCCGCCGCCGGCCTTCTCCACCGCCACCACCGTGCGGATACCGCCAGCCGCCACCTGCGCCACATTGATTGTCAGCACCGGCGTCTTGGTGCCCGCCGTCGTGAAGATCACCACGTACGCACCGGCGTCTTTCTCGATGTAATCCGACGCGCCCTTCGCCGCGAGATTCGTCTTCACGGCTGCCGCCGCGGGCAGTTCGTTGGCGTTGGCCAGCACATACACATCGAGTGCACCGCCGGTCGCGGCCCCATGGACGGCGCGCAACTTCACTTTGCCGGCGGCCGGCGACGCATTGTTGTCCGTCAGCACCACGGACTGCGGGGCGGCTTCGGTGCCAAGCGAAATCACCGTGTAGTCCGACGCGTTGGCCACGGCGACGTTGGCGGCGTGCAGGTCTGTCGCCACGCCGGTCTTGCGGAACTTGATGGCGGTCGCGCCGACGGTCGTCGTGCGATACCCGTCGGTGTTCTTGAACGCCAGGTTGGTTTTGTAGGTGGCGGTGTTGAGCAGCACATCCATGCCAGCGACATCGGCGACGGCGTGCACCGCACGTACGCGACCGGACTGGGCAGGACTGACGGGATCGTCATCGCACGCGCTGAGTGCGAACACCGCGAGCGCTGCGAGTGCAAATCGTGAGGTCACGCGCATGGAATACTCCGAGCAGTGAGTGAGTGAACGGCAACCGCATGTCGCCATCGTCACCGCAGTACTCGGCGTGCATTCGCTGTGTCACTGAATCATCTGTGTCGCGTACCGGCGTGCCGACCCGCTCATCACGCGCGGTGAGACGCACGCGTGCGACGCAGGAGGGTCTGGTGCCTTTGTAGCGATGACGTGTGTGGTGGACGTCGTCGCACGACCGGGGGGGCAGGGTCGATCGGACTGCAGGCCCCTTGACGTTGGAACCTGAAGATATATCGTACGTACTATCTTACGTACTATCTTACGCACTATCGTACGATATATCGCTCAGGGAGGCGTTCCATGTGGCACGATCGCGGGTGTGAAAGTCGCGGGCGCCGCGGCTGGCAGGGGATCGAAGCGGACTTCGCCGCCTTTTTCGGGGGCGGGGGGCCGAAGCGACGCGGACCGTTTGGCGGCGGGCGCATGTTCGACCAGGGTGATCTCAAACTGGTGATTCTGCGCCTGCTCGACGAAAAACCGCGGCATGGCTACGAGATCATCAAGGAACTGGAGGAGCGGTCGGGCGGACGGTACACGCCCAGCGCCGGGGCGATTTACCCCACGCTCACCATGCTGGAAGATCTGGGTTACGCCGTGGCGACGCCCGAGGAGGGCGGCAAGAAAGTGTATGCCATCACCGAGGCTGGGCGCGCGCACTTGGCGGAGCATCGGCCGTTGGTGGATGAGTTGTTCGACCGCGTCAGTCAGATCGGTGATGCAGTCTTCGGCGACGGTGTTCGGCCCGCGCGCGATGCCATGATGGGTCTGGTGCGCGAATTCGGCAGTGCGATGATGAACGGTCGTCGGACACCGGAGCAGGTGGCAGCGATCACCGAGATCCTGACGAGGGCGACGGCCGAGCTCAAGAAACAGACCGGCTGATTTCATCGGCATCGGGTCGCACCGGTGGCGGTGGCGCGAGATATCTTCTCCGAGCGAGAAGCCCTCCTGCCGCCGCCACCTTTTGCTTGCCTGTCCGATGCCTTTCGGCCGAATGCTGCCCCTGCGTTGTTCACGGTTCGTCCGCGCCACCACCGTCACGGCGGTGGCGACGCTCGCCGCGGGAGTGCTCGCGTCAGGTTGGCTGGCGTCGGGTCTCGACGCGCAGTCGCCGGCCGCCGCGGCACGTGGCGCTGTGCCGCGCGATACCGCTCGCGAGCGTGTGCTGATGCAGCAGGTGAAGGTGGCCGACGGCTTTACCGCCACGCTGTTTGCCGCACCCCCGATTGCGATGTATCCAGTGTGCCTGACGGCCACCGTCGACGGCGCGGTATTCGCGTGCATCGACCCGAACCTGTCGCTGACGGCCAAGAAGGGCGCCGGGCGGGTGGTCCGCCTCGTGGATGACAATCAGGACGGCGTTGCCGATCGCTATACCGTGTTTGCCACGATGGACAGTCCGCGCGGTGTGGCGTACGACGGGAAGACGCTGTACGTGATGCATCCGCCAAACCTCACGGCGTATCGCGACACGACGGGAGACGGTATTGCCGATGTCTCCGAAGACATCGTGACGGGACTGGGTTTCGATCTCGACTTTCGTGGCGCCGATCACACCACCAACGGCATCACGCTCGGCATCGATGGCTACCTCTACATCGCCGTCGGCGACTACGGGTATCGCAAAGCGGTCGGGAAAGACGGCACGAGCATCAGCCACCGCGGCGGCGGTGTGGTCCGTGTTCGCACCGACGGCAGCGGCCTGGAGTTGTTTGCCGAAGGCACCCGCAACATCTACGACCTGGCCGTCGATCCGTTCCTGAATGTCTTCACGCGCGACAACACCAATGACGGCGACGGCTGGGATATTCGGCTGCATTTCCTCCCGCACGGCGCACACATGGGCTATCCCATGTACTACAAGTATTTCGCCGACGAGCACATGCCCTCACTTGCCGACTATGGTGGAGGCTCGGGTACCGGCGGGCTCTGGGTGCACGATCCCGGATTCCCGGACGGCTTCGGCAATACGCTGTACACATCCGACTGGCTGCTCAATCAGGTGTTTCGTCATCCGCTCACCACCAAAGGCGGCAGTTACGATGTGAAGCAGGAGAACTTCGTGTCGGTGCCGCACCCGGCCGACATGGCGATGGACGGCCGCTCGAACATGTTTGTCGCCAGTCTCGCGGGTGGCAGCTACACGTATCAAGGGGATTCCGTCGGGTACATTCTGCGCGTGTCACCAACGGGTCGGCGCGTGGTGACGCCGCCTGCGTTTGCGAGTGCTGCCGATGCGACGCTTCGCCGGCTACTGACGAGCGGGAATGCCGAGTACCGTCTGCAAGCGCAGCGGGAGATTCTGCGGCGCGGTGATCGTGCGGGCGTGTCCGCCGCGCTCAGAGTGCTCGTGTCCGACGTCAAACAGCCGGCGTATGCGCGCGTCGCGGCGATGTACACGCTGGTGCAGCTGGTCGGCGTACGGGCGCACGGCACACTGGCGTCCGTGATTGCAGGTACGTCGAGAGATCCGTCCGTGCGTGCCTCTGCGCTGCGTGCCATCACCGATGATCGCGCGCACACCTCCAGCGTCGATCCCATGCTGGCCGTTCGTGCGTTGTCCGACACCAATGCACGCGTGCAGATGGCCGCACTGACCGCGATGGTGCGTTTGCATGCGCGTGACTCCGCGTGGGCGATCGTGCCACTGCTTGCAAGCAATGATCCCGCAATCGTCCACCTGGCGATCAATGCGCTGGTATCGCTCAAGGCGTCTCGCACCGCGCTCAACGCATTGCGGGCCACGCGACCGGCGCTGCGGGCGGGCGCGCTTCGGGCATTGCAGCAGATGCATGACCCGGAGGTGGTGTCAGAATTGGTCAAGCTCCGCACCGTGCGAGGCGTACCGCGCGACATCCTGATAGCCCTCGCGCGTTTGTACTATCGCGAGGCCGACTGGAACGGTGAATGGTGGGGTACGCGGCCGAACTTCGTGGGACCGTACTTCGCGATAGCCGAGTGGGAATCGACGCCGTTGATTCGCCCTGAACTCCAGGTGCCGTTCCGACTTGGAGCGGCCGTCGATTCCGGGCTCGTGGACGAATACGTTCGAAATCGGGTTGTACCGCGCGGCGCCAAGGGACTACTGCTGGCGTCGTTTGTGCCAGGAGCAGCGCAGACCTTTTCGCTCTTCAGTCTGATTGGTCACGCGCAGCTGTCTCCCGCCTCGGCCGCGTCGCTTGTGGGACTCGCCGCAACGCCGACACTGCGGCCCGCCGTTGCAGAGTTGCTGGCCGGGGAACCGGCCGTTTACGACGGGACGCTGGCGTTGCTGAACGGACTTGCCACGGATGCGGCCATCGCCGAAGACACGCGCGCCGCGCTCGTCGCCAAAGTCACGGCAATGTCGGGCCGTCCGGGTCTCGATGCCTCGACGTCACTGCTGGCCAATTTCACGCCAGAGATCACGCCGGCCGGCACACCACCCGGCGCGCTCGACGGCGCGTGGCGCCGCTACGTCGGGGACCGCCGACGTACGACCGAGCTCGATTATTTCATCGAGCTCTCACGCGCGGCCAAGCCGGATGCGCGTGTGCTTGGCTTCGCAGTGCTGCTGCAAGCCGTGCGTGGCAACCGCGCGCCCGCGGCCATCACCGACAAGGTGCAGCCGGTGTTGACGGCGGCATGGAAAAGCGTGGCCGCATCGACGGATCTCGCGCGTGCCGTGCGCATCATGCGTCTCGAGTCGGCCTACACCGAGCAGCTGGACGCCGTGCGCACCGGGCCAGCCAAGCCACCAGCGATGGACTGGCAGCCCATGTTCAACGGCAAGGATCTCAAGGACTGGGACATCAAGTTTGCCGGCTATCCACTGGGCGTCAACTTTCGCAACACGTTTCGCGTGGACAGCGGCATGCTGCGCGTGAACTACGACGAGTGGAAGGACTTCAGTGGGGAGTTCGGTCACATCTTCTACAAGAGGCCCTTCTCGTACTACATCGTGGCCGTCGAGTACCGCTTTCGCGGGCAACAGGTGACCGGGGCCGGGGCCGGCAACAGCTGGGCGATTCGCAACAACGGCATCATGGTGGCGTCGCAGTCGGCGGCGAGCATGGGGCTCAAGCAGGACTTCCCGATCTCACTCGAAGTGCAGTTGCTGGGCGGCCTCGGCCGCGGCACACGCACCAATGGCAATCTGTGCACGCCGGGTACGAATGTGGTGATGAACGACAAACTCTTCACGCCGCACTGCCTCAACTCCAACTCCGTCACGTTCGACGGCGATCAGTGGGTGCGTGTGGAAGCCATGGTCCTGGGCGACTCCGTGATCAAGCACATCGTGAACGGTGACACGGTGATGACGTACGACAAACCGCAGATGGGCGGAGGCGCGGCCAACAACACCAATCCGGGTGTGCTGGTGGAGGGGAAGCTGTTGTCCGAGGGGTATATCTCGCTGCAGGCCGAGACGGCACCGATCGACTTTCGGAAAGTCGAGGTGGTCAATCTCAAGGGGTGCACCAACCCGCAGGATCCCAACTATCGTGCGTACTTCGTGAAGTCGGATCCTGCCGCCTGCCGCAAACGATGAAACGTTGTTGGACCGTGCTGCCGTTCGTCCCGGCCATGTGGTTCGCCGTCAGCGCATTCGAGCCGGTCACCCGACCGGCGACGCAACCGCCCGACGGCGCTCGCATCTACGCGGCGACGTGTCAGGCGTGTCATCAGGCAAGCGGCTTGGGTCTCGCTCCGCAGTTTCCGCCACTGGCCGGCAGTGAATGGGTGACGGGCAGTGAAGAGCGACTCGTGCTGATCATCCTGCACGGCATCGTCGGCGAGATCGAAGTGGAAGGCGAGACGTTCAATGGCGCGATGCCCACGTGGGGCCCGACGTTCAAGGATGAAGACCTCGCTGCGGTCGCGACCTATGTTCGTGGTGCGTTCGGAAACAAGGCACCGC
>JAGNMU010000474.1 GCA_017991005.1 Gemmatimonadaceae bacterium
GGGAACGCGGCCCGCGCCTGCATCGCGATATCCCCACCCAGCAACGTGCGAGACTGATCACGAATCGAGCGCGTGATATTTCCCGCAAACGAATCGATGGCCACCAGCGCGGCAACACCAAAAGCAATGGACGACATGTACAACGCCAGCCGCCGGCGCGCCGTGCGACTTTCGCGCCATGCCATCCGCAGCAACGCGCCCGCCGTCATGACGCGACCGCAGTGTCCGCCGAACTGGCTGCCACAGGCATGGCCGTGCCGGCATCCCGGTGCTTCACATCTTCGACCACCACGCCGTCACGCAGACGGATCGTGCGCTGAGTGCGCGCGGCCAGCGCCGCATCGTGGGTCACCAGCACAATCGTGCAGCCACGTTCCCGATTGAGCGCCTCCAGCAGTTCGACGATGCGCTCGCCGGTCGCTCCGTCAAGATTGCCCGTGGGTTCGTCGGCAAACAGAATGCGCGGTTCATTCACAAAGGCGCGTGCCAGGGCCACGCGCTGCTGTTCGCCCCCCGAGAGCTGCTGGGGGAAGTGGTGCGTCCGGTCCCCCAGCCCGACACGGCTCAGCAACTCGCGTGCGCGGGCCGCCGCATCGCGGCTCGACACCACGCCCGCCAATTCCAGCGGAACCTGTACATTCTCCAGAGCGGTCAGCGTCGGGATCAATTGAAAGCTCTGGAACACGAATCCAACTTTCGCTCCGCGCAGGGCGGCACGGCGGTCTTCATCCAAACTTCCCAGATCCACGCCATCGAGGGTCACCGTGCCTCGGCTCGGTGTATCAAGGCCGGCGAGCAGTCCCAGCAGCGTTGTTTTGCCGCTGCCGGACGGACCGACGATGGAAACGAATGCGCCTTGTGGCACCTCGAAGGACACATCCTGCAGCACAGTGAGCGGCTGCGTTCCGCTCTGATACGACTTGGTCAACCCGCGAGCGACAAGCATGCGATTGGTGCAGAAGGAAACGAGACGGGCGATGATCGCCCTCGGATGTACGGTAGCGTTGCTGACGGGTGCCTGCGGTCGGGGCGAACCGAAGGCGGCGGAGCGTGCACCTGGAATAGCGACAGGGGAATCAACCGGTACGGCGACGGTTCCGGCAACCGGATCAACAACACCCGCTGCCTCGCCCGACGGTTCCGCCAATGCACCCGGTACCCCGGTTGAGCGTCGGCGGGTCGTGTTGCTCGGGACCAGCCTGACGGCCGGACTCGGACTCGACCCCGAAAAGGCGTATCCTGCATTGCTTCAACGCAAAATCGACTCCGCAGGATTCCCGATCACGCTGATCAACGCCGGTTTGAGCGGTGAAACGTCGGCCGGCGCGCTCCGGCGCGCCGCGTGGGTGCTCGACCAGCCCGCCGTGATGGTCATCCTCGAGGTCGGCGCCAACGACGGGCTGCGTGGCGTGGATCCAGATTCGACCCGCGCCAATCTGGTGGCGCTGATCAAGACGATTCATACCCAACAGCCGTCGGCACAGGTGCTGCTGGTGCAGATGGAGGCGCCCACCAATCTCGGTCGCAGCTACACCATGCGCTTTCATGACGCATACGGCGCTGCCGCACGCGAGACGGCCACGCCGCTGTTGCCCTTCCTGCTGCTTGGCGTGGCTGGCGACGCCCGACTGAACCAGTCCGACGGCATTCACCCGAATGTCGAAGGGTCGAAGCGCGTCGCCGACACCATGTGGGCGGCGCTTGCGCCGCGACTGGCCGCTGTCGTGTCGGCATCCACCTCCACCGCGACACCACAACCCGCCGCCAAATGATCGCCTCATTGCTGGCCTGGAGCGCGCCGTTTCTCTTCGGACAGGGAGTGGCGCCCGCGGATGGCGCCACGCCACTCACCGCGCCTTATCGCGCGCCCTTTGTAGCGCAGCAGCCCGCCGTTGCGCGAACCGCTTTGTCTGAACCCGCGATCTCGCCCGACGACAAGGAAGTGGCGTTCATCGCCGGTGGCGACGTGTGGACCGTCGCCGCCTCGGGTGGTGAAGCCCGGTTGCTCGTGGCCCACCCGTCAACGGAGTCGCGTCCGCTCTGGTCTCCCGATGGCACCAGAATCGCGTTCGTGTCCACCCGGACCGGCAACGGCGACATCTACATCCTCGACTTGCGTACGAACCGACTGGTGCGACGCACCTTCGACGATGGCCGCGAGCAACTGGATAGTTGGTCGCGAGACGGACGATGGCTGTACTACTCGAGTGCGGCCGGCGACATCTCCGGCATGCAGGATGTGTGGCGTGTGCCCGCCGATGGCGGACAGCCCGCACCGGTTGCCGCAGACCGCTACGCATCGGAATACTGGGCCGCGCCGTCGCCGGACGGTCGGTTGCTGGCGATCACCGCGCGTGGCACGACATCGGGACAGTGGTGGCGTCACGGCCATTCCCATCTCGACGAGAGTGAGATCTGGCTGGTTGATTCGCTGGACGCCGAGCGTCCGGTGTATCGGCCTGCGTCGTCTTCGACGGCATCGACGACCACTGGAAAGTCCACGTGGCCGATGTGGGCGCCGGATGGCAAGACCTTGTACTTCATGACCGATCGGAATGGTCAGGAGAATCTGGTCGCGCAGGCGGTGGGCAGTGACGCCACGCGGCCGCTGACAACGTTCTCGGATGGTCGTGTGTTGTGGCCGCAGATCGCGTACAATGGTCGCAGCATTGTCTTCGAGCGTAACTACGGCATTTGGCGCTACGACTTTGCCTCCAATCGTGCGACGGAGATCGTCGTCACGCTTCGCGGTGCGTCGGCCGACATCAATGCGGAGCGCACCACGACGTCGCAGTTCGCCTCGATGACGGTGTCGCCCGACGGACGAAAGGTGTTGTTGACGGCGCGCGGGGATCTGTACGTTGCCGGTGCACGCGACGGTGGGGACGCTGCGCGGCTCACCAACAGCTTCGGCATCGAAGCCGAACCCGCGTGGTTGCCGGACAGTCGTCGCGTGGTGTACGCGGCACTTCGCGGCACCGCGTGGAATCTGTTCGTGATCGATGCGGTCACTCGTGTCGAGCGAGCGCTCACCACCGGCACCGCGCGCAACTATGGCGCCCGCGTCTCGCCCGATGGTCGTTTCGTGGCGTACCAGCGCGACGGTGGTGAGGTGCGTGTCGTTGGCATCGACGGCAGTGGTGATCGTCGGCTCGCGCAGGCCGAAGTGGGCGAACCACCGTTTGGCGGCGCGACCACCTTGAGCTGGTCACCAGACTCGCGATGGGTCGCCTTTGATGCGCGCGGGGCCGGTGGCTTTGCGAACGTCTGGGTGGTCGGGCTCGAGGGGGCGCCGCCTCGCCAGGTGAGTTTTGGTGCCGATGCCAACGTGGGTGGTGTCCAATGGTCGCCGGACGGCTCATTCCTGCTGTACCGCACGGCGCAGCGCACGGAAACCGCCCGCATCATCCGGGTCGATTTCAAGCCCCGCACTCCGCGCTTTCGCGAAGATCAGTATCGTGACCTGTTTGGCCCGACGCCCGGCACACCGACGCCCGGCACAACGCGCGATTCGGCGCGCACTGGCGGACGTGCCGTGGCCGATACCAGCCGGACAGACAGCGCACGGACGGCAACGCCGCGACCTGCACGCACGCCGGTGACGATCACGTTCGAGGGGATACGGCTGCACGCGAGCGTGTTGCCGACACTCGGACTTGAAATCGGCACGCTGGCCATCAGTCCCGACGGGAAGACCCTGGCGATGTCGGCGTCGGCGGG
>JAGNMU010000475.1 GCA_017991005.1 Gemmatimonadaceae bacterium
TTTCCGGGGTTGCCAGTCATGGGCTGCTCGTATGCGATGCCGGACGCGTTACTTGACGACCGGAGGCGTCTCGAAGGTGTGGAACGGCGCGGGGCTCGGAATCGTCCACTCCAGGCCCTCGGCGCCTTCCCAGGGCTTGTCGCCCGCCTTGGCGCCACCCTTGATGCACTTGACGACCGCCCACAGGAAGATCAGCTGCGACAGGCCGAACCAGAACGCGCCCACGGTGACCAGCGCGTTGAAATCGGCGAACTGCATCGGGTAGTCGGCGTACCGGCGCGGCATGCCGGCCAGTCCGAGGAAGTGCATCGGGAAGAACGTGACGTTGAACGAGATCAGCGACGACCAGAAGTGCAGCTTGCCGATCCCCTCGTCGTACATGTGACCCGTCCATTTCGGCAGCCAGTAGTACGTGCCCGCGAACAGTGCAAACAGCGAACCCGCGACCAGCACGTAATGGAAGTGCGCGACCACGTAGTAGGTGTCATGCAACTGGATGTCGAGCGGCGCGACCGACAGGATGATGCCGGTGAAGCCCCCCATCGTGAACACGAAGATGAACCCGATCGCAAACAGCATCGGCGTCTCGAACGTCATTGCGCCACGCCACATCGTGGCCACCCAGTTGAAGATCTTCACGCCCGTGGGCACCGCGATCAGCATCGTCGCGTACATGAAGAACAGCTGGCCGGTGACGGGCATGCCGGTCGTGAACATGTGGTGCGCCCACACGATGAACGACAGGATCGCGATCGACGCGGTGGCGTACACCATCGAGCTGTAGCCGAACAGCTTCTTGCGCGCGAACGTGGGGATGATCTCGGACACGATCCCGAACGCGGGCAGGATCATGATGTAGACCTCGGGGTGACCGAAGAACCAGAAGATGTGCTGGTACATCACCGGGTCGCCGCCGCCGGCCGCATTGAAGAACGACGTGCCGAAGTGGCGGTCGGTCAGCACCATCGTGATCGCGCCGGCCAGCACGGGCATCACGGCGATCAGCAGATACGCGGTGATCAGCCACGTCCACACGAACATCGGCATCTTCATCAGCGTCATGCCGGGCGCGCGCATGTTCAGGATGGTGGTGATGATGTTGATCGAGCCCATGATCGAGCTCGCACCCATGATATGGACGGCGAAGATGGCCAGGTCCATGCCCGGACCCATCTGTACCGACAGCGGTGCGTACAGCGTCCAGCCGGCCGCGGTGGCACCACCCGGCACCAGGTAGGACACCACGAGCAGCGTCGCGGCCACCGGCAGCAGCCAGAAGCTGAAGTTGTTCATCCGCGCGAACGCCATGTCCGAGCAGCCGATCATCAGCGGGATCTGCCAGTTGGCGAAGCCCACGAACGCCGGCATCACGGCGCCGAACACCATGATCAGCCCGTGCATCGTCGTGAGCTGATTGAAGAACTCGGGATTGACGATCTGCAGGCCGGGCTGGAACAGCTCGGAGCGCAGCAGCAGCGCATTGACGCCGCCGACCATCAGCATCGCGAACGAGAACCACAGGTACAGAGAACCGATGTCCTTGTGGTTGGTCGCGTACACCCAGCGTCGCCATCCGTGCGGATGGTCATGCGCGTGGTCGTGTCCGTCGTGGTGATCGAGCACTGCACTCATGAATCAACTCCCGAGAAAATCCGTTGTGTCCGGTGATACCGAATATCGATCGAAGGGCCAGGGCCGGCTTACTTGCGGGCGGCGAGCACTTCCTTGGGCTGGACGATTCCGTCTTCGGCCTTGTTGCCAAACGCGTTGCGGGTGTACGTGATGACCGCCGCCAGCTCGACATCGGAGAGCTGCTTGAACGACGACATGGCGGTGCCGGCCTTGCCTTTGAGAAGAATCTCGATCTGGCCGTCCTGCGGCCCCAACACGAGCTTCGAACCTTCGAGCGCCGGGAAGTTGCCGGGAACGCCCTTGCCGTTCGCCTGGTGGCAGGCCACGCAGTTGGCCGCGTAGATCTTCTCGCCACGCGCCTGCAGTTCGGCCTGCTGCCATTCCTTGTTCGGGTCGTCCTGCTTGGCCAGCATTTCCTTCTTCTTGCCTTCGACCCAGGCGCGGTAGTCCTCCTCGGACTTGACCTCGACGACGATCGGCATGAAGGCATGGTCCTTGCCGCACAACTCCGCGCACTGGCCACGGTAGACGCCGACCTTCTCGGCCTTGAACCAGGTGTCGCGCAGGAAGCCAGGGATCGCGTCCTGCTTCACGCCGAACGCCGGGATCATCCAGGCGTGGATCACGTCGTTGGCCGTGGTGACGATGCGGACCTTCTTGTTCACCGGGACGACCAGAGCGTTGTCGACCTCCATCAGGTAGGTCGGATTCGCCTCGCGCTTGCTCTTGGCGTCCGGGAACTGACGGTCGTCGATCTGCTCGCGCGGGGTCGTCAGGGTCGCCAGGAACGAGATGCCCTCGCCTTCACCCTTGAGGTAGTCGTAGCCCCATTTCCACTGATAACCAGTCGCCTTGATGGTGATGTCGGAGTTGGACGTGTCCTTCTGCTCGACCACCATGCGGGTGGCGGGCAGGGCCATGCCGATCACGATGATGAACGGCACGATCGTCCAGGCGATCTCGACGCTGGTGCTCTCGTGGAAATCCGCCGGCTTGAAGCCTTTCGACTTCCGGTGCTTCCACACCGAATAGAACATCACGCCGAACACGGCCACGAAGATCACGGCACAGATGACCATCAGGAACCAGTGGACCCAATGCTGGTCTGCGGCGATGCGCGTGACCGGATCCGCGATGTTCAGCTGGTTGACCCTGGGACCTCCGGGCATGTCGCTGACGGCCGAGGCCATCGAAGCCCATCCCGACAGCACCAGTGCCGTCGCCCACCGCTGAAATCTATTGCTGACCATGCTCTCACCAGACCCCGAGTCGTTGATCTTTTCAGGGCGTCGGTCAGGAATGCCATCCGGCAAGCGACCGACGCAACTCCAGAGCCAGATCGCCCCTGACCTCTCCCGGGACGAACCGACCCACCGCAACTTCACTACCGCCCGCCACCAGCCGGATCAGCTCCCGACGCGACCCGTGGTACTCGACCCGGATCCACGCGGGCTGGCATTCGATGCGTTCGAATGCGCCGCCATGCGACTGCTCCACCACCAGACTGCCCGGGCCGACCACGATCCGCTCGTAGTCGGCCGCATGCCGTGCGTACACGACGAACGCGACAGCCAGCGCCCCCATTTCGAGGCATGCAAACGGCACGACGAGCCAGGCACCATGCCACGCGAAGATCGAAGCGATCGCGAGGGACACCGCAGCCAGCACCCCGAAACACGCTGCCAGCTGCCGGGGACGCAATGCGCAATTGCGCTTGAGCACCCATTGCTGGTGTTCAGGCTCGATCGAATGGGCCCACCGATACTGCATGGATTCTGATTGAGTGCCGAACGATGATACGAGGGATCGCGCCGGGAAGGCGATTGGCGGCGGATTATACGGGTGCCGCCGCGCGACACCAAATGTGCTTAAGATTTGTCGTTGCGCAAAACCGTCTGAATCGGTATGGGAGTTGCCTGGCGCCGCACGGATCCTCTCGTGATGCGTCAACGGGACGGGCGGCGGGCAACGAACTCGACTGGCGCCAGTCCATCCCGGCGGGGCTTGCGTTGCGGACACCACGCATGAGCATGCACGACCTCGACGCTGAGCGCGATCAAACCATCGGCGCCACGCAGGCTT
>JAGNMU010000476.1 GCA_017991005.1 Gemmatimonadaceae bacterium
CGCCATGTACGTCGCAAACCCCTCCTTGAGCCACAGGTCGTCGAACCACCGCATGGTCATGTAGTCACCAAACCACTGATGCGCGATCTCGTGATAGACCGTGGCCTGACGGCCCAGCAACTGGGTGGTCGTTGGCCGCTCGCGATAGATGAAGCTCTCCTCGTTGTAGAAGACGGCGCCCGGATGCTCCATGCCTCCAAACGGAAACGCCGGTGCCAGCAGGAAATCGAATTTTCCAAACGCGTAGGGAATGCCAAACCAATCCCCCAACCACCGGAGCGCGCGCGCGTTCATCGCGATCAGCGAATCCGTCTCCACTTCGGCCGCGCGCGACGTGCGAGACCACAGCGAGACCGGCACCGGTGGTGCACCGGTGTTGATGGCCACCGCACGCGACGCGACGCGCCACGGTCCCGCCGCAAAGGCGATCAGGTAGGTGCTGAGTGGGGCTGTGCTGTCAAACTGGTGCGTGATCGACCGCGCACTGCTGTCGCGGCGCACCAGCGGCCCATTGCCCAGCGCACTCCAGCCGTGCGGTGTGCGCAGCGTGAGCGACACGCGGGCCTTGAGATCCGGCTGGTCGAAACACGGGAAGAGCAGGTTGGCATCCGACGGCACCAGCAGCGTATACAGGTAGTCCGCGCCATCGGTGACATCACGCGCACGAATGATGCTGGCGCCAGCCGCCGCGATGGGCGCACGAAACGCGATCGCCAGACGGTTCGAGCCGACCGCGAGATGGCGGGCGCTGACCGTCAAATGCGCGCCGTTCCATACGGTCTGATCAACCGGTATTACCGCGTCATTCACCCGGAGCGTATCGACGCCCAGTCCGCGAAAATCGAGCACCAGATCGCCGCGTGCACGTGTACGCACGTCGATCAGCACCTGTCCGTACGCCGTGTCCCGGCCGGTCACATCGAGCGTGAGTGCATAGCGCACCTCGGACAGCGTCGCGCGTCGATGTACGGCCAGCGTTCTGGAGACTCCCGCCGCGTTCCACTCTGCTCGACCCGGTGCCGCCGTCGTTTGCGCGTGCGCCGACGGGCGCGCCAGCAGCAGCGCCAGTGCGACAGCGCCACGGGACACACACGGTCGCCACCACATCCGGCACCGCGCACCGGCGCTACGGATGGGCATCACGACACGTCCGACAACGCGTCCCGGATCGTGTCCGTCAACCGACGGAGTTCCACGTCGGTCGCGATCAGCGGCGGCGCGAGCGCGATGGTTTCGCCCGTCTGACGAACCAACACGCCCTCGCGGAAACACCGCAGAAACACTTCGTTCGCTCGCGCTCCTGGCGCGCCGTCGCGCGGAGCCAGTTCGATCGCACCGACCATGCCGATGTTCCGTACATCGATCACGTGTGGCGCACCACGCAGCGCGTGGACCGCGTGTTCCAGCACGGGCGCCATGGCGGCCGCGCGGGCAAATAGTCCCTCTCGGTCATAGATCGCCAGCGTGGCGATGCCGGCCGCAGCGGCCAACGGGTGGCCGGAGTACGTGTACCCGTGAAAGAACTCGATCCCAGGCTGCGCGCGGTCGATCACGGTATCATGCAGCGAACGCGCGACGCACACCGCGCCCATGGGGACCGCGCCGTTGGTGATGCCCTTGGCCAGCGTGATCATATCGGGTGTCACCCCGAATGTGGTCGCGCCGAAGGCGGAACCGGTGCGGCCAAATCCGGTGATGACCTCGTCGAAGATGAGCAGAATGCCGTGCGCGTCGCATAGCGCGCGCAAGCGCTCGAGGTAGCCCACCGGCGGTATCAGCACACCGGTCGACCCCGCCACAGGCTCGACGATGACGGCGGCGATGTGCGTTCCGCCATGACGCGCCACGATCCGTTCGAGGTCATCGGCAAATTCGGCACCGTGTGCCGGTTGCCCGTGCGAGAACGCATTGCGCGAGAGATCGTGTGTATGCGCGAGATGATCGATGTGCGGCAGCAGTTGCGCCTCGAATGCCTGGCGGTTCGGGGCGATGCCACCCACGGAAATGCCGCCAAATCCCACGCCGTGGTAGCCGCGCTGCCGGCCGACAAAGAGCACCCGTTCGGGTTGGCCGTTTGCGCGATGGTACGCCAACGCCATCTTGAGCGCGGTATCCACGGCCTCGCTGCCGGAGTTGGTGAAGAAGACCCGATCGAGCGGCGCTGGCAGCAGGGCGGCCAACCGTTCGGCCAACGCGAACGAGGACGGGTGCCCCATCTGGAAGCCCGGGGCAAAATCCAGCACCCCCGCCGATTCGCGAATCGCTTCGGTAATTTCCGCGCGGCCATGTCCGGCATTGACGCACCACAGGCCGGAAATCCCGTCCAGGATCGGTCGGCCGTCGACATCGTGGTAGTACATTCCCTCGGCGCCGGTCAGCAGGCGCGGCGCGGCCTTGAACGCCCGGTTGTTGGTGAAGGGCATCCACAGCGCATCCAGCGCGTGGCCTGTCGGGCTCTGCGGAAGTGAAGTCATACTGGCGAAGGTGCCGTCAAACCGGCCAGCCGTCCAGCCGGAACCAGCCACTCCGGCCCGGCAGGCGCCAGGCGCGCTACGAAGGAGTCGTGCTGCCGCATTTGGATCGGCTGCTCGGGTTTGCCGTGCGTCGTACTCCCGCGATCGGCGATGCCGAAGACGCGATCCAGGAGATGGGCAGGCGCCCAACATCTTCGCGCAGATGAACAG
Source organism: Gemmatimonadaceae bacterium (assembly GCA_017991005.1). Taxonomy (GTDB): domain Bacteria; phylum Gemmatimonadota; class Gemmatimonadetes; order Gemmatimonadales; family Gemmatimonadaceae; genus Gemmatimonas. The sequence continues at coordinate 2,685 of JAGNMU010000476.1, forward strand.
GGCCAACGAACGTCCCAACGCCAATCCGAGTCTCGCCACCGGGGCGGCCGTGTTCGTCCGCAACGGGGCCACCGTCTCGTACACCGTGACGTTTCAGGGCATCGCCAGCGCACCCACCGGATTGCACATTCACGCACCGGCAACCGCTGCGCAGACATCCGGCATCATCGTTGACCTGCTCACTACACCGCAGCCCAACACGAGTGGCGTGCTCACCGGCACCTTCACCGCCACCAACATCCGCCCCATCTCCGGCCAGCCCGCCATCTCGATGGACTCGCTCTTTGTGCTGCTGCGCGTCGGAAGCGCGTACGTGAACGTGCACTCCACCACGTACCCTGCCGGAGAAATCCGCGGTCAGACCGGCACGCCGTAACGGCCACGTCGCAGGGCGCGCGCCACGTAGGCATGTTGCTCAAGTGACGTGCGCCCCTCGAACAGCATGATCGCAGAGGCGCATCGGACGCAGAGGCTCGTGCCGAACAGGCAGTCGTTGTTCCCCCTACAACATCGGGGAATGGCGCCGCACCAACCGACGCACGCCTCCGCGCCCTTCGCGTCTCCGCGATCAAGGTTGTTGCCGTTGCGGTTGCCGTTGCCCTTCCTCGAGCGCCTCCGCGCCCTTCGCGTTCAGACGTGTGGCTCCCGTCACTCCCATGCTCGTTGGCAGGAGCACCAATCGAGCGCCCGTCGCACACGATCGTGCTGAGAGTTGATGGCTGAGGGTTGAGCGCGCCACAAACAGCCTTATCGCGGAGACGCGGGGGACGCAGAGGTTCCTGTCGGAAAGGCCGTTGTCGTTCCCAAAAGAACAGGGAACCGCTCCGCCCCCACCGACAGCACGCCTCCGCGCCCCCCGCGTCTCTGCGATGAGGCTGTTGCCGTGAGGGGTAGCCCACGTCCGCCCCGCGAGCGTGGCCCAGCGCTGACGGCCACCATGGAGGTCCTTGAGCGGTGCATCAGGCGTTCGAGACGGACTGGCACGGCGGCGCCATTGAACCCCCTCCGCGGCTCGGCTAGCTTAC
>JAGNMU010000477.1 GCA_017991005.1 Gemmatimonadaceae bacterium
GTGGTTCGCCGAGTACTTGCATCCCACGTTGGCGAAATATTTTCGGCCGGATCCATCCAATCACGGCTCGTACTTTTCGAATTGGAGCAGCTCGGACGAAGCGTTCTGGAAAGAGAACTACCGCATCTGGTTCCAGGCGGTTCGTGACTTCGAGAAACTGGGCGGCACCGTTGGGGCGGGTGAAGATGCTGGATTCATCTACCAGATCTACGGCTTCGGTCTGATTCGCGAGATGGAGCTGCAGCAGGAAGCGGGATTTCAACCGCTGAAAGTCCTGCAGCATGCCACGGCGAACAACGCGAAGATCCTTCGGGAAGAGTCTCGTCTCGGTCGGGTGCGTCCTGGGTTTCTTGCGGACGTCATCGTGGTCAACGGCAATCCGCTCGAAGATCTGAAGGCTTTCTATCCGCCGCGCGCCGACGCAGCCGCAGGGCCCGGCGGTGGTGTGGCGTGGACGATCAAAGACGGCATTCCGTACGACGCGCAACGCCTGCTGCGCGAGGCACGCGAAATCGTTGCACGCGCGAAACGCTCCGCGTCGAACTGATGCGCGCGTCGGGTGTGAACGTGGAACACCCGTGCGTTGACTGAGCGCCGGGACTGGCGATCCGATCTGAGCGATATGGCGCGGATCGCAGCGCCGATTGTCGTCATCAATGTCGGTCAGCAGGCGATGGGGCTGGTCGACATGCTGATGGTAGGGAAGCTCGGCGGCGCAGCGATTGCGGCCGTCGCGTTGGGAAATTTCTACTTCTTCAACATTTCCATCTTCGGTATCGGGCTGCTCTTCGCACTCGATCCCGTGGTTTCACAGGCGATTGGCGCGGGGGCGCACACCGACGCCGCACGCGGCATTCAACGCGGTCTTGTGATGGCTGCGGTCATTGCCATCGTCGTGATGATCGCGCTCTATCCCTCGGAGGCCGTGCTTCGCGTTTTGGGGCAACCGGCCGACGTGGTGCACGACACAGGGACCTACGTGCGCTGCCGCTCACTGGGGGCATTGCCGTTCTTTGTGTTCAACGCGCTTCGCCAATCGCTTCAGGCACTCGGCTCCGTTCGTCCGATCGTGACGGCCGTGCTGCTCGCGAACCTGGTGAATATCGTCGCGAACTGGGCATTGATTCACGGACACCTCGGTGCGCCCGCGCTGGGTGTGGCGGGATCCGGCATTGCCACGGCGCTCGCGGTGTGGTCGATGGCCGCGTTGGTGTGGAGGCTGGCGTCGAAGGACCTGAAACCGTATCTGTCGCCACGGCATCGTGCGGCGCTCGCGTGGGCACCGCTCAAGCGAACACTGGTGATTGGCATTCCGATCGGCACGCAGTTCTTCTTTGAGAGCTTTGCGTTCGGTCTGACGGCGCTCTTCATGGGGTGGATGGGCACGGCGTCGTTGGCCGGACACGAGATTGCACTCAACATGGCCGCCATGACCTTCATGGTCCCGCTCGGAATCTCAGGGGCTGCGGCCGCCGTGGTGGGGCGTGCGATCGGGCGGCAGGACATGGTGTCGGCCCGGCGCGATGCGCTCGCCGCTATCGTTTGCGGCGTTGGCTTCATGTGTCTGACGGCAGTCCTGTTCGTGGCCGCGCCCGATTGGCTGGCCAGACAGTACACGACCGATGCACCGACGCTGGCCATCGCGGCGGCACTGCTGCCACTCGCGGGCATGTTTCAGATCTTCGACGGACTCCAGGCCGTGACCAGCGGCGTGCTGCGGGGCACGGGCGACACGCGTATCCCCGCGATCCTCCACATGATTGCCTTCTGGGGCGTCGGTGTCCCGCTCGGCGCGTACCTGGGGTTTGGTACCGCTCTGCGCGAGCGCGGACTCTGGATCGGTCTCGTGGCAGGACTCGCCATGGCGGCGCTGCTGCAGTCGCTGCGCACTATAACACGCCTGCGGAGCGACATTGGGCGCGTCTCGGTGGAGAGCGAGACGCGCGACGGGCGCTAAACGTGCTTCTCTTCGAGTAGCGCCATGAACTGCGACGGATCCGTCAGTTCGAGCAAGCGACCAGGCACGTCGCTCTCCTTGCTGAACTGCGCGATCTTGCCGAGTACTGGCAGATACTGATTGGAGACCTCGAGTGGCGGCGCCACAATCAGAAAGAAGAAATTGACGGGCTTGTCGTCGATGGCCTTGAAATCGACACCGCCTTTCTTTCGTCCGAACGCCACGCGCAGCCGGTTGACCACCAGTGAGCGGCAATGAGGAATGGCGATGCCGCGCCCAATCCCGGTCGAACCGAGATTTTCACGGCGCTTCAGCATCTTGAAGAGCATGCCCTCGTTCTTCTCGTCCAGCTTGAGAAGTCCGATCAGCTCCTTGAGTACCTCGTCCTTGGTCGAGCCTTGAAGCTCGAGCTGGACGGCATCTTCTGAAAAGAACTCGCGCAGTTCCATAGCCCAGTATGGTAACCCGTGCGCGGCGTGTGTCAAACCACTGCGTTGCCCGGTCGTGAGGGGCTGGCTAGGTTCCAACCTCATGAGCCGTAAGGTGTTTCCCTTTCAGATTCCCGCCGCGATCCCGGTGTATCTCGCGCCGATGGCCGGCGTGTCGGAGTCGCCGTTCCGGCGTCTGTGCCACCAGCATGGCGCCGATGTGGTCGTGACGGAATTCCTGTCGGCCGAAGGCATTCGCCGTGAGAATCCGGCGACTGTCAGCAAGCTGCGGTTCACGCAGTCCGAACGCCCCATCGGCGTGCAGATCTTTGGCGGCGAACCGGAGGCGATGGCGGAAGCGGCAGGTCTCGTCACCGAGCTCTTTGAGCCGGACTTTGTCGACATCAATTTCGGCTGCCCAGTCAAGAAAGTCGTTCGCCGAAATGGCGGCTCAGGCTGCCTGCGTGACCTCGACCTCGTTGAGCGCATCATTCGCGCGGTGTCCGGTGCCACACACCTGCCGGTCACGTGCAAGATCCGGAGCGGCTGGAACGAAGAGATGCGCGATCCCGTCGGGATTGCGCTCCGGTGTCAGGACGCTGGCGCCCGCGTCCTCGCCTTGCATGCCCGAACGCGCACGCAGATGTACACGGGCTCGGCCAACTGGGACGAGATCGCCCGCGTTGCCGAAGCGCTGGACATTCCCGTGCTCGGAAATGGAGACATCAAGTCGGCAGCCGACGCCTATCGCATGTACGAGCACACGCGCTGCGATGGCATCATGATCGGGCGCGGGTCGTTCGGTCAGCCGTGGATCTTCAAGCAGACGCGCGCAATGCTGGATGGGACCCCGGTGCCACCGACCCCCGGCGTTCACGAACGATTCGCCATTGCCCTCGATCATGCCCGCATGGTTGTGGAGTACGAGGTCGATCCGATCGGTGCCGCGCTCGAGTTCCGGAAGCACCTCGGGTGGTACGTGAAGGGGCTGCCGGGTTCAGCGGAGCTTCGTAAAGTACTTCATCAGGTGCGTGACTTCTCAGAAGTTGAAGGAATCTTCACGCACTATCTCGAGCGCTACGAAGCACTTCGCTCCGAGGGCGCGGCAGCGAGTGATCCTGATGTATCAGACATGACCTGCGAAGTGGCGTAGCGCGACTACTCCACCCGGGTCCAGATCAGGATCACGCACGAGGACCCGCGTCGCGTCGTTTTGTATTCCAACGGAATCTCCGCGGGTCCAGTGTACGCCTCGACCGCCGCGACCGACGACGGCGGGATCATGTCGATGGTCGCTGAACGTTTCATGGCGGCGCCGAAGC
>JAGNMU010000478.1 GCA_017991005.1 Gemmatimonadaceae bacterium
TCCTCATCGCAAGTTCCGCGGCCGGACGGTCCGGTGCGCGGTAGTGCTCCCACTGGACTCTTTTACGTCGCCGTGGTGTGCGACGGACTGCACATGTTCAGTACCCGCGTAACTGCAGGTAATCCAACTCCACACTGGTGGGACGGCCGAACAGACTGACCGAGACGCGGACCTTGCCCTTGTCCGGCAGCACCTCTTCGACGGTGCCATTGAAATCCGCGAACGGACCTTCCGTGATCGCCACAGGCTGACCGATGAGGAACGGGATCTCCTCACGCGCCGGCGCTTCATCGGTGGGATCCGCCTGGCCGAGCAGACGACGGACTTCATCGTCACGCAGCGGCGTGGGTTCCTTTTCTTTGCCGACGAACTTGATCACGCCCTGAATGGCGTTGATCTCGTGCAGCGTGTCCTGGCTGGCGACCATGTCCACGAGCACGTAGCCGGGGAAGATCTTCCGTTCGACGGTGACCTTCTTGCCGTTCTTGATCTCCACCACTTCCTGCGTGGGCACGAGCGCCTGACGAATCAGGCGATCTTCAGGCGTGGCCGGATCCATGTCGATTTTCCGCTGGATCAGACGCTGCACCTTGTTCTCATGCCCAGAGGTTGTCTGGACGGTGTACCACCGATGCTCGAGCATGGTCGCGTTGGCGGTTATCGACCGAACAGCATCGACGGCAGCTTCACCAGCACGAACTGAAGCGCAACGTCGAGCAGCGCGATCACGCCGCCGAGCACCAGCACGAACACGATGATCTGGATCGTCGCCTGCTGGAGCTGCGGGCGATCGGGCCAGGTCACCTTCTTCATTTCGGCGACCACGTCATGGTAGAACGTGACCAACCGCGTGCCGAGCCCAGGACGGGCGACTTCGACCGGCGCGGTCATGACTACTTCGTTTCCTTATGCGTCTTATGGGCGTCGCAGCGGGGGCAGTACTTCTTCCACTCCACGCGCTCCGGGTGCAGGCGCTTGTTCTTGGTCGTGAAGTAGTTGCGATTCTTGCACTCGGTGCACCCGAGGATGATTTTCTCGCGCGGCATCTGTCTGGTCCCCTTGCGGCATCACTGTCATCTGTGTCGTCCACCGCGTGCGCTGCTTGCGTTCGCAAAGCGCGCTGCATCGATGAACATCCCCCGAAGGGGACCCCCCAGCCACTCCCGTACCCCGCAGTATGCCGAAAAGCCAACGCCCCCGGACGTTCCCACCCCGCCACGCGTGTACAGCCCGCAGGCATCGAGGAACAACGGAGGATATGGCACCGGCAACCGCGGCATGGGGCGCAGTGGGGTGAGCCTTGCAACGTAGCGCCGCTGGCGAACGGATGCAAGACACGGGCTGGGAACGTCTTAGGGGCTCCCCGTTCACTTTCAGCACCCGATCAAACACCGAAATGCCCCGTCCGACCTGGCCGGTCAGCGGCTGTGTTTGTACAGCATATCCACCAGTTCATCGTACATCGCCTCGCGCTGGTCGCCGCCGGCGACGATCGCGGTGGACGCGCAGTGTTTCAGGTGATTGCGCATCAGTTCGCGGCCAACCGCCCGGAGCGCCTCGTGCACCGAGGAGATCTGCGTGAGGATGTCGGCGCAATAGCGGTCGTCCTCGACCATGTTCTGGAGACCACGCACCTGCCCCTCGATTCGACGCAGCCGCGTGAGATTGCGCGCTTTGCGCTCGGGGTCCACGGCCACGGCTTTGCGCCCCTCCTGCTCGTGCGCGCCACACCCGCATCCAGACACATGACTGCTGGTCTGGTCCCGCGATGTGCTCGCTCGCTTCGCCGCTCGTGTATCAGGCAATGCGCACCGTCCGCAGTCTGAGTGAATTGGTCACCACGCTGACCGAGCTGAACGCCATGGCGGCGCTGGCCAGAATCGGGCTGAGCAGCAATCCGAACGCCGGATACAGCAGACCGGCGGCCACGGGGATCCCGATGATGTTGTAGATGAAGGCCCAGAACAGATTTTGCTTCATCGTGCGCATGGTGCGGCGTGAGAGCTCGATGGCGTGTGCGGCACTCCGCAGATCGCCGCGCATCAGCACCACATCGGCCGCCTCGACCGCGATATCGGTGCCCGTGCCGATACCGATGCCGATGTCCGCCTGCGCGATGGCCGGACCATCGTTGATGCCATCACCCACCATCGCCACAATGCGTCCTTCCTGTTGCAGCCGTTTGATTTCGGCCACCTTGCCATCGGGCAACACGCCGGCCACCACCCGATCGATCCCGGCCTGACGTGCAATCGCCTCGGCCGTACGCTGGTTGTCACCGGTCAACATCACGACGTCGAGTCCCATCGCGTGGAATCGGGCAATGGCCTCGCGCGACGTGTCCTTGATGGGATCCGCCACCGCGATCAAACCGGCCAGCGCGCCATCGACGGCCACGAACATCGGGGTACGCCCGTTCGACGCCAGCTGCTCGGCCGCCTCACGCAACGCGGCGGGATCCGCCGACCAGTCGTGCATGAACGCGTCGTTGCCAACCGCCAGACCGCGCCCGTCAACAATGCCCTGTGCGCCGCGGCCACTGACAGCGACAAACCCCTCGGGCGTCACCAGGGCAAGGCCGCGTTCCTTCGCATGCCGAACGATTGCGTCGGCCAATGGATGTTCACTCGAGGTTTCGAGTGAAGCCACCAGACGCAGCAGCGCGTCGGGGTTGTCGGCAAACGCGCCGACCGGTACCAGGTCGGTCACCGTTGGTTTGCCTTCGGTGACCGTGCCAGTCTTGTCGAGCACCATCGTGGTGATGCGGCCAGCCTGTTGCAACGCTTCCCCGCCCTTGATCAGCACCCCAAGTTCGGCGCCCTTTCCCGTTGCGACCATCACCGCCGTCGGCACCGCCAGTCCCATGGCGCACGGGCATGCAATGATCAGCACCGCCACCGCCGCGGCAAAGCCGCGCACCGCCGGCGCCTGTTCCGCCAGCACATACCATCCCACGAAGGTGGCAATGGCCAACGACAGCACCACCGGCACGAAGATGCCGCTGATCTGATCGGCCAATCGCTGAATGGGTGCGCGACTTCCTTGCGCATCACGCATCAACCGGACGATCTGCGCGAGCATGCTGTCCTGGCCAAGGGTAGTGGCGGCAAAGCGAAACGCACCGGTCCGATTGATGGTCCCGCCAATCACGCGATCGCCCACCCGCTTGGCCGTGGGCAGTGATTCACCAGTGAGCATCGACTCGTCGATGGCGCTTTCCCCCTGCACGATCACGCCGTCCACCGGCACACGCTCGCCAGGGCGCACCACGATGATCTCGTCACGTTCGACGGTGTCCACCGGTGCGTCCACTTCCTCGCCGAATCGCACGACGCGCGCCGTTTTCGGCTGGAGATGCACCAGGGCACGCAAGGCGCTCGATGTCTGCTTCTTGGCGCGTGCCTCGAACATGTTGCCGGTGAGAATCAGCGCGATGATGATGATCACGGCTTCGTAGTACACGTCGGGCGTGACCCCGCGTGTGATGAACCACTGCGGCGCCACCGTTGCCACGAGCGAATAGATGAACGCAGCGCCGGTGCCAACGGCCACCAGCGTATTCATATCGGCGGAGTGGTGCCGAAAGGCGGCCCAGGCACGGGTATAGAAGTGCCGTCCGGCCCAGGTCATGACGAAGACCGTCGCGAGCAGCAGCGCCACCGTGGTGGCGACCACGGGCAGGTCGTACAACCAGGGCACAAA
>JAGNMU010000063.1 GCA_017991005.1 Gemmatimonadaceae bacterium
GGCGAGTTCTATCTCAACTTCGGCAACTACGATGTGAGCATCACCGTGCCGCACGACCACATCGTGCGCTCCACGGGCACGCTGCGCAATCCGCTCGACGTGCTCACGGCCACGCAGCGCGCGCGTCTCACCACGGCGATGGCCGGCGATACGTCGGTATTCATCGTTCGCCCCGACGAAGTCCAGACACCGGGCGCTCGTCCCGCCGGCACGGCGCCGCTGACGTGGCGCTACACCGCCGAAAACGTGCGCGATTTCGCGTTTGCCACATCCAAGACGTTTGTGTGGGACGCCGCTGGTTTCCGCTACAAGCCGGGTGGCCGCACCATCGAACTGCACTCGGTGTATCCCCGTCAGGCGATGCCGCTGTGGAATGAGGTCTCCACGAAAGCCATTGCGCAGACGATGAAGACGTACGGCCGTCTGGCCTTCGAGTATCCGTACCCGCAGGCGTCCAACGTGAACGGGTCGGTGGGCGGCATGGAGTATCCCATGATTGCCTTCTGCGGCGGACGGCCCGGCGTGGATGGCAAGTACAGCAAGAACCAGGAATACGCGCTGGCCGCGGTCACCATTCACGAGGTGGGCCACAACTGGTTTCCGATGATCGTCGCCACCGACGAGCGGAAGTGGACGTGGATGGACGAGGGACTCAACTCGTTCCTCGAGTACTACGGCTCGCTCGAGTACGATCCCAAGTGGCCAGCCGCGCGGCTCCGCGGCCCGGCGCCGAACATCGTGAACTACATGAAGGATCAGGATCAGGTACCGCTCATGACCGAGTCGGACTACATCCACCGCCAGTTCGGCAATAACGGCTACAGCAAGCCGGCGGCTGGCCTCGTGATGCTGCGCGAGAAGATCCTGGGCCCCGAACGGTTCGATCTCGCGTTCCAGGAGTACAGCAAGAAGTGGATGTTCAAACATCCGCAGCCGGCCGACTTCTTCCGTACCCTGGCGAGCGGCTCTGGTGAGAAACTCGATTACTACTGGCGCGGCTGGTTCTACTCGACGTACGCCAACGATCAGGCGATCACCAAGGTCGAGACACAGAGTGCCGACTCACTCGTGGGCAGCACGAAACGCGGGAAGTACTACCATCGCGTGACGGTCGAGAACAAGGGCGGACTGGTGATGCCGCTGGAACTCGAGGTCGAGTTTGCCGACGGCTCGAAGCAGCGCGTGAACATGCCCGCCGAAGTGTGGCGCCGGAATGAGAAGTCGCACACGTACGGGTTCTTCTCGGACAAGGAGATTCTTACCGTGACGGCCGATCCCGATCAGGGCTACGCGGATGTGGATCGCACGAACAACACGTTTCGGAAGCCGGTGACCCCGCGCCCGATTTCGTGATGTCCATGACGCGCGGCACGTCACTCGCAGTGCTTCACGCCAAACGTGCGCTCACGTTCGTGTGCGCACTGGCAACGGGCGTGACGGTGCTGTCGGGCGCCCGTGCCGCGCGTCACGATATCCACACGACACACACCCGCGCCGTGGTTGAAAACGGCGCGGTGCTGTGGAAGGTGCGACTGTTTACGGATGACCTCGAAAAGGGATTGCGCGCGTACACCAAACGCGCGCAGTTCTCACTCGAGAAAGACCCAGCCGCCGACTCGGTCTTTACCGCCTACTTCAACGCACGCGTGTCGCTGCGCGCCGACGGTCGGCCGGTGCCAGCAACTTTGGTGCAGACCGGAACCGATCGCGATCCGGTGGGCGGCACCGTGCATTGGTATCTGCTGCAGTTCGACGCGAAAAAGCAGCCGACGTCATTGACGGTGACCAACACGTTGCTCGCCGAAATCTTTGGCAATCAGGCCAATATCGTACTGGTACTCGCGATGCCCGGTGAACTGCGCCGTTCGATGTACTTTGCCGACGGTGATACCAAGGCGCAGACGGTGCAACTCAAGTAGTTGGCACGAGCGGTGTATCCGCGCTACATCAGCGGTATATCAGCGGTACATCGCGCCCGCATCAACCACGGCCAGCTCTTCACAGAGCTGCGCGATCTGTTCGACGGCCTGCGCGACAAATCGCGCCCCCTGCTCCGCCGTCGCCTCGCGCGGATTGCCCACCCCGGTATCGGCCGTCACCTGCGTCCAGCGTCGAGGGGTCCAGGCCCAGCCGGCGCGCACGCCCGTGAGCACACTCTGTTTGATCTGCCCATCGCCCCACGTCTCTCGCGGTGCGACCAGGTGCGGCGCCACGTGCAGCACGGCAGCGGTCTCCAGCGCGCCGGCGTGGTCGCCGGGCTCCGCAAACACGCCATGATCTCCCGCTTGCCACCAGTTGGCGATCACCAGCAGCACGTCCGTTTCCGGTTGCAGCTCGCGCACGAGCGCGCGCAGTTCGTTGCCACCGTGCGCATTGAGCAGCATCAGCGCGCCCACACCGTGCGGTTCGATACTGCGCACGATGTCCCGCAACACCGCCAGCTGCGTGGTCGGCATGACGTTGAGCGTGAGCGGTAAGTCCAACTGCGTGGTGTTGACGCCAAACGGCATCGCCGGGAGCGCGATCACGTGCACACCGCGTGTCGCGCATCGTTCGGCCACCCGGGCCGCCACCTCGCGCCCCAGCAGGGTATCAGTGCCGTACGGCAGGTGCGTGTTGTGCGGTTCGGTGGCGCCCCACGGCATCACCGCAACTGGCCAGGCTGCGGCGCGCACGACGGGCCAGGTCAGCTCGTCGAGCACGCCCGCGCGCGGCGCGTGCGTCACCGCAGCGTTGTCGGCCTCACTCATCGGACATTGGCAAACGTGTCGCACTGCCGCGGATCGCCTGCGTCGAATCCGCGCTTGAACCAGCGCATGCGTTCGGCCGATGACCCATGCGTGAACGACTCGGGATTCACGCGCCCCGATCCCATCTTCTGCAGTCGGTCGTCGCCAACCGCCGACGCGGCCGACAACCCCTCCTCCAGATCGCCGCGCTCGAGCTGTCCGTTGCGGGCGGCGCTGTAGGCCCATACGCCGGCGTAGCAGTCGGCCTGCAGTTCCATGGCGACGGACAGGCGGTTTTTCGCCGACGGATTCTGCTGCTGGGCCGCACGCAACTGTCGTTCGGTGCCCATCAGGTTCTGCACGTGATGGCCGATCTCATGCGCCAGCACGTATGCCTGCGCAAAATCGCCGGGTGCACCGAACTGCCGGTCGAGCTGATCAAAAAAGGCCAGATCGATGTACACCTTCTGATCACCCGGGCAGTAAAACGGCCCCGTCGCCGATTCGGCAAAGCCGCACGCCGATTCGATCGCGTCTCGAAAAAGCACCAGCTTTGCATCACGATAGCCATCGATGGTGCGGCTCCAGCCGATTTGCGCACTGTCGAGCACGCTCGACATGAACTGCACCGCGTTTTCCTCGAGCGAATCCTGGAGCGGCGCGGCGGGACGTCCGCCGCTCGATGCCGGCAGCGCGTCGGAGAGTCCGCCGGAGCCCGTGATCAGGTCTTGCTTGAAGATCACACTGAGCACGATGAGCACGACGAGGCCGCCCAACCCGAGGCGTCGACCGCCGCCACCGCCGCCGCCAAATCCGCCGCCGCCCCCGCCACCAGACGAGGCGCCGCGCATGTCCTCAAGATTCTTGCTACGACCGCCGGGGGTCCAACGCATGGATGAGAGGTCCGAACGAGGGAGAGAGGGCTGATGACTGATGACTGATGGCTGATGACTGATGACTGCGAGTTGTCAGTTTTTCAGTGGTCAGACAACAGCTAAGTCGTGGGTCTTCAGTCCGAGTCGTGGGTCTTCAGTCGTTTTGGAAACTGACAACCGATCACTCAAACTGACTACCCAAGACTTAGCGATTGTCCGACCACTTCGAAACTGACAACTGCCATTTCAGCGCCACGCCCCCCGCCGCCGCCTCCCCTTCACGCCGCGTACGCCAGACTCACCGCCCGTCTCGCTCCCCGCTTGAGCGCCCGGTGCACCGACCGCGCGTAGCGCACGAAGTTCGCACCCGCCCACGCGTGGCGCGCGAAGAACTCGTACGGCAAGAGATCCCCTTTTAGTCGATTGCACGGCGCACACGCCACCACCACGTTGCCCGGATCGTGCGCCCCGCCACGGGCCAGCGGCACCACATGGTCGAGTGTGGCGCAATGCTGGTCGAGATGGGTGGCGCAGTACACACAGCGCTGGCCGCAGTCGCGCAAGGCGACTTTGCGCATCGCGCGTTTCATCGCGACATGCAGGATGCGCCCGCCGCGCGTATCCACACCGGCGCGCGAGCCACGTTTGCCGGACGCGGCGACACGGTTGCGCACCGCGCCGCGTTTGGACGGTCGCTCGCCTCTCGACGAGGCGCTGCGGGTGTCCTTGCCGCCGCGGGACAGTTTGAGATGTCGACGCGCCATCAACCGCCCCTCGCCACAAACGACGACGCCCCGACGGAGGAGGCGATCCTCACGTCGGGGCGGTGGTCGATGTGGTAGCGGCGCGTCAGTCGCGCCGGCACGTGTCCCCTTCGCACGCGCACCGGGGGACGGGGGTGGCTCCGCCGCGGACGGCGACGGAGACGCGAGGCCGACGTGGCCACGCAGCGCATACGGGATGTACCGCGAGTGGAGCGCATCATCCTCCTGGAAAACCGGGTGGAGAGGGCGCAGCAACCTGCACGAGCACACGACGCAGCGAGGATACGAGTGTGACAACCGGCACGTCAAGAGCCCATGCGGAGACTGTTACTCCTTCTACTCCTTCATGCCGCTGTTCCGCAGCGGATCGCGCAACATGCTGCCGATGCGCGCCGCCATCGCGTCGAGCTGTTGGCGATTGGGCATCATCGAGCCTGGAAACGGCAGCGGCACGTCGAACCCGTCGCCCTCGCGCCGCGGAATCAGGTGAATGTGGTAGTGCATCACATTCTGCCCCGCAGCCAACCCCGAGTTGACGACGATATTCATGTCCGTCGCGCCCGATGCCGCCTGGACCATCGGGATGAGCTTCGTGGCCACATCGTACAGGTGAGCCCCGACTCGTCGTGGGATGTCCTGCAGCACCTCGTAGTGCTCGCGCGGGACCACCAGTACGTGGCCGGGGTTGACCGGTTGAATATCCAGAAAAGCGATGGCCGTCGCGTCTTCGTAGACAATCGAGACCTCGGCCGCGCCGCGGATCAGGTCACAAAACGTGCAGTGACCGCTGGACGGCGTCATGGGGGCGGTGGGTGCGTGCATCTGTGCAACCTGCGCGCCGGAGGCGGGAGAGGCAAGAACGCTCCGCTTTGCCCGCCGATTCGCTATTTTCCAGTGCTTGTCACCGTTTCCCCTGAACGACCTGCCGATGGCTACCTCGACCCGCCCGACCCGCGCCCGCAAGGGGCAGGCCGCCGATCTCCGCGACGCACTGCCGCTCACCCGCGAGCAGCTGCTGCATGCGTACCGCACGATGTACCTGTCGCGACGCATCGATGACAAGGAGATCCAGCTCAAGCGCCAGAACCGGATCTTCTTCCAGATCTCCGGGGCCGGCCACGAAGCCATCCTCATTGCCGCCGGCATGGTGCTGCGTTCCGGCCATGACTGGTTTTACACCTACTATCGCGATCGCGCGCTGATGCTGATGCTCGGCATGACGCCGAACGAGATGCTCTACAGCGCCGTCGGCGCCGCCATCGATCCCAATTCGGGCGGGCGGCAGATGCCCAGTCACTGGGGCCACAAGATTTCCAATGTGGTGTCGGCGTCCTCGCCCACTGGCACGCAGTTCCTGCAAGCCGTCGGCGCCGCCGAGGCCACCATGCGCGCCGACAAGCTGGGCATCACTGACGGGTTTGCCAGCGACGAAGTCGTGCTCGTCACCACGGGCGACGGCACCACCAGCGAAGGCGAGTTCTGGGAATCGCTCAACACCGCCTGCAATCTCAAGTTGCCGGTGGTCTATCTCGTCGAAGACAACGGGTACGCGATTTCGGTGCCAGTCGAGGTGAACACGGCGGGCGGGTCCATTTCCAAGTTGGTTGCGTCGATGCCTGGGCTCTACATCCAGGAAGTGGACGGCTGCGATCTGTTCGCATCGCTCGAAGTGATGGAGCGCGCCGTGGCCTATGCGCGCGAGCGCAAGGGACCGGCGTTCGTACATGCCAAGGTGATCCGTCCGTATTCGCACTCGCTCTCCGACGACGAAGTGTTCTATCGTCCGGCCGCCGAGCGTGAGGCCGATGCCGCGCGTGATCCGCTCACGACGTTCCCGGCCATGCTGGTGCGCGAGGGCGTCGCCACCGAAGACGAGCTGGCGCTCATGCGTGAAGCGGTGGACGCCGAGCTGCTGCTCGCCACCGATGACGCGCTCGCGCAGCCGCAGCCGGATGCGAGCACAGTGTATTTCGGTGTGTACGCGCCCGACGTCGATCCCACCGGCGAGCAGTTCGACACCGAGGACGATCCGCAGTTCACGGGCGAGCCGACCACCATGGTGGATCTGCTCAACGCGTGCATGAAGGACGAAATGACGCGCAACGATCGCATCCTCGTCTTTGGCGAAGATGTGGCCGACGTGTCACGCGAAGAGCACCTGGGCAAGGTGAAGGGCAAGGGCGGCGTCTTCAAAGTCACGCACGGCCTGCAGTCCAAGTTCGGCGGCACGCGCGTGTACAACTCGCCGCTCGCCGAAGCCAACATCGTGGGGCGCGCCATTGGTCTGGCGCAGCGCGGATTCAAGCCGGTCGTCGAAATTCAGTTCTTCGACTACATCTGGCCGGCGTACATGCAGATTCGCGACGAACTGGCCACCATTCGCTGGCGCTCCAACAACGCCTTCAGCGCACCGGTGGTGATTCGCACCACCTACGGCGGGTACATTCGCGGCGGCATCTACCACTCGCAAACGGGTGCGTCGTTGTTCACGCACACGCCGGGGCTTCGCGTCGTGTGCCCCAGCAACGCCCTCGATGCGGCCGGCCTCCTGCGCACCGCCATTCGCTGCGAGGATCCCGTGATCTTCCTCGAGCACAAGCATCTGTATCGCCAGACGTACAACAAGGGACGCAATCCGGGCGCCAACTTCATGATTCCGTTCGGCAAGGCCCGCACGGTGCGTGAAGGAAGCGATGTCACGGTGATCACGTACGGCGCCACGGTGCAACGTGCACTGGTGGCCGCCAATCAGATTGCCGAAGAAGGCGGACCGAGTGTCGAAGTCATCGACCTGCGCACGCTGTCGCCGTGGGACAAGGAAGCGGTGTACGCCAGCGTGAAAAAAACCGGTCGCGTCATGGTGGCCTACGAAGACAGCCTGTCGTGGGGCTACGGCGCGGAAATCGCCGCCCGCATCGCCGACGACTGTTTCGCGTGGCTGGATGCGCCCGTCAAACGCGTCGCCAGCAGCGACACGTTCGTTGGGTATGCGCCGCAGCTGGAAGACGCCATCCTGCCGCAGGTGGACACGTTCCGGAACGCCTACGTGGAGCTCATGCAGTATTGAGCGCCACGCGGGGTGCGCCGGCCCCGCGGCACGACAACCCACACCACGCCGGTCAGGCCGCTTGTTGGCGCCTGACCGGCGTTGTGCGTTGTCCGCGTGCGTGCGGCAGCGGCGAAGTGGGGCGCGATGCGACGCCGGAGAGCTCCTCGGCGTCGAGTCGGAATTCACCGACGAGCGCCGCCAGCGTTTCCGCCTGACCCGCGAGCTCCTCGGACGCACTTGAGGCTTCTTCCGCGCTCGCCGCCACCGACTGTGTGACCGCGCTCATCTGCTGCATGGCGAGGTTGACCTGTGCGACCCCCTCGCGTTGTCCCGCCGATGCCGCGGCAATGCGGCCCACGACCTCGTACACGTCTTCGACATACCGATCGATCTCGGCCAGCCGTTCGCCGACCCGCTGCGCGATCTCGCTGCCCCGTCGCGCGCTCGTGACGGAATGTTCGATGAGCCGCGCCGTCTGCTGCGAGGCTTCGGCCGATCGCCGCGCGAGTGCGCGCACCTCTTCGGCCACCACGGCAAATCCCTTCCCTGCGTCACCCGCACGCGCCGCTTCGACGGCCGCGTTGAGCGCCAGCAAGTTGGTCTGGAAGGAGATCATGTCGATCGTCTTCATGATCTGCGCCGTTTCCTTGGCCGACGCGCTGATCTCGTCGACGGCTGAGTCGAGCAGGCGCATATCCTGCACTCCAGTGGTGGTCGCGGCACGGGCTTTCTCCGCCAATTCCCGTGCTTCCACCGTGTGCTCGGCGTTTGAGCCGGCCGCCCCTCCCAACTCCAGCACACTCGCCGACGTCTCCTCGATCGACGCCGCCTGTTCACTGGACGACTGCGCCAGCGTTTCACTGGTCGTGGCAATCTGTCCGGCGGCACCCGCGATCTGCGACGTGGACATCGCCACGCCCTCCAGTGCCTCACGGAGCGCGCCGATGGCCTCGTTGACGGCGTCCGCGATACGGGCGTGATCGCCGCGGTATGCACCGTGCACCGTGACGCTCAAATCGCGCTGCGCCAGACGCTGCAGGACGGTCGAGGCTTCTTGCACGGGCAAAATCACGGCGTCCAGCGTGGCGTTGAACCCCACCAGCAACTGCCGGAATGCGCCGCAGTAGGCATCCACATCGCCGCGCGTGGACAGTTGCCCGGCCGTGCTCGCGGTCGCCAACCGGTCGGTCTCCGCAATCAACTCGGCGAGCGTGTCGTGCAGCGTGCCAAAGGCCTGCCCCACACTGTCCGCCTCGCTGCGGGCGATCACCCGAGCGCTCAGATCACCGGCGGCCAGCCGTTCCGCGCCAGCAGCGAGTGCGCGCTGCGCGTCGATCATGTGCACGAAGGCATGCGACAGCACACCCGCTTCGTCGGCGCGCTGCAGCGGCACGATCGGTGTCAGATCGCCGATCGCGAGTCGCTCCGCCGTGGCCGACATCTCGCGCAAGGGCGCGCCGATCAGTCGTGTCAGCAGCATGCCGATGCCGATGGCCAAGGCGACCGTCACCACCATCAGGACCGCAAGGAAGATCGTTGACCGCGTCGCAACGGCGCGGTTGGCAGCGGCCAGATTACCGGCATCCGAGACCTTTTCGCCGGCGGCGTACTCAAACGCCATCTCTACGGCATTGGAGGCTTTGAGCATGTCCCCATTGAGCAGCGCGACCGCCTGCGCCTGCTGCCCGGACTTGCTGAGCTTCACCACGCTGTCGCGCAGTGGCACAAAGGTGCGACGCGCCGCCTGCACGGCTTCGTAGCGCCGCTGCATGCTGGCATCGACGATGGTCTGCTGAAAGGCCAGCAGCGTATTGTCGAGATCGAGTGTCAGTTCCGAGAGAATCCGCTCATGCTCAGCGAGATCCTCGGGTGTCGGAGAATTGAACACGACATCGCGTGTGTACACGCGCACCCGTTGGAATTGCTTGCCCGCTTGCGCGATCGCCGAGAGTGGGACGGTCATGCGTTCGTACAACACCTTGTCGGCGGCCGCCATGCGGCGGAGCGTCACAATGGCTTCAATGCCCGCGACAGCGGCCCCAGCGGCAACAAGCAGAAAGGCCAGCATCAGCTTGGTGCCGACGCGGCGATTGAGAAACCACTGCATGGAAGAGGATGGCACGAGACGCAGGCGATCACGCGACGTGGCGGCGCGGCTTCGCGCCTCTCCCCCGTGAGGGCCTTCCTGATCTGGTATCGGATGGCGCATTCCACCGCTGCGTCGGGGAACGCCCGACGCCGCGGTTGGGACGGAAGGGAATCGGATTGACAGGCCCCGATGACGTTTTGGTTAACCGTCTTGCGGCGCTCTGCAGCGAGGCGAATACTCGGGCATGATGACGCGCCCCCACGGTCTTCTCTGCGGGCTGCTCTCCGCCGCCCTCTGTCTGTCGACGCCGCTCGCGGCCCAGGTTGTTCGCGGCACGGTGGTCGATGCCACCGACCGCGCCGTGTCCGGGGTTGTGGTGGCGCTCGTCGATTCGACGCAAACCGTGGTCGCCCGGGGGCTCACCAACGACCGTGGTGAGTATCGGGTGGCCGCGCAGCGGGCGGGACGCTATCGATTGCGCACGCTGCGCATTGGTTTCCAGCCAACCGAATCCCGCAGCATCACGCTCGAGGCCGGCACCATCGCCGTTGAGCGACTGGTGCTCGATGGCGTACGCGTCTCGCTCGAAGCGGTGCGCATCGTTGAGCGCAGTGCCTGCGGCCGGCAGAACAGCACGGAAACCGGCACGATCCTTTCAGCGTGGGACCAGGCGATGACGTCCATCGCCTCCACGGCGCTGGCCTCGTCTGGTCGCGGCCTCACGGCGACGACGATGCAGATCGAACGAAAACTCGATGGCGCGGGGCGACGGGTGTTCGACCAGTACCTCTCGGTGCGCACCGACTATGTCACCCAGCCGTGGCGTTCGTTGCCGGCCGACACGCTGCGCAAACGTGGCTATACCATCACGGATTCCGGCGACTGGACGACCTACTATGCCCCGGGCCTCGACGTGCTGGTGTCGGCGCAGTTTCTCGAAGACCACTGCGTGAAGTTGGTCGCGGCCAAGGACAGCGCGGAGATTGGGCTCGCCTTCGAACCCGTCCCCGCACGACGTGCGTTGTCCGAAATTCGCGGGACACTCTGGCTCTCGCGGAGCTCGGCCGATCTGCGGCGGCTGGAGTATGTCTTTACCGGGGGCCCGACGGCCAACACCGACTATCCGTCCGGCGGTTCGATGGCATTCACGCGTCTCCCCGACGGTGGTGTGGTGATTTCGTCGTGGGAAATTCGCATGCCGGAGCTGGTGAAGGACTCACCACGTGCCACGCGGGTGCGCGTGGCGAATGTGCTCTCCACCGGCGGACAGCTGGTGGTGTTGCGCCGCGCAAACGATACGCTGTACAAACGACCCGCACTCGCGGTGAGCGGCGGCGTGCAGGACTCCGTGTCGGGTGCTCCCATTCCACGTGCGATGGTGTCGTTTGTCGGCACCACCATGAATGCCCGCGCCACCGACGACGGCCGTTTTGTCATTCCCGACGTGTTGCCCGGGGAGTACACGCTCTCCGTTCGTACCCCGTCGCTTGATTCGGTGCGTACGTCGAGCAGTTCGATGTTGATCGTGACCGACGGCATGGCCCCTCTGCGCCTGCGTGTGCCGACGGCCACGCAACTGGCGTCGTCGCTGTGCGGCAGCGCGCTGGCCGGGTCGTCTGCGCGCAGCAAGGGTGCCATCCTCGGTTCGGTGTCTGATCCCAACGACACGACCACGTTGGCCGGTGTGCGCGTGGCCGCCGACTGGACGGAGGTGATGGTCCGGGCCAGCTCGGCCGCTGGGGTCGATCGCCAGAGCAAACGGCTGGAAACCAAGACGGATGCGTCGGGCGCGTTCCGTTTGTGCGGCGTGCCCACCGAGGCCACGCTCACACTGCGTGCACTCCCCGAGCGCGGGCGGTCGGAGGTGATGACCGTCAGGCTGAGCGCCGACGAGCGATTTGCCTCGCGTACGCTGCGCGTCGACCGCGCCAAGGGGGCGGTGGCCACGTTTACGGGCACCGTGGTGGCCGATTCAACGCAACGTGTGCTGGCCGATGCCGAGGTCTCGATTCCCGCGCTGTCGCTCACCACCCGCAGCAATGCACGCGGCGAGTTTCGGTTGGGCGAGGTGCCGGCCGGTACGCACGAGATCTTTGTGCGCCGCGTGGGTTATGGCGCGATCACGGCGCCGATGACCTTTGCCGCCAACGACGAAGAGGAGCGGCGGTTGGTGCTGCGGCCACTCAATGTGCTCGACTCGGTGGAAGTGACCGCCGACCGCACCGATATCGGGCTCAAGAGCTTCGAGGAGAATCGCCGCGTCGGCCTCGGCGAGTTCCTGACGCGCGACGATCTGGCGAAGAACAACGGGCGCAAGCTCGGGAATATCATTCAGGAGTTGAACGGGGCTGGCGTGGTACAGGCGGCCAACGCGTCCTGGGTCCTGGCGAAGCGTCATATCGTCTCGCTCGGCTCCGCCACGGGATCACGCGGAGGCGATGGCTCGACCTGGTTTCCATCCAACGCCGAACGCATGCGTGGCATGCGAGCCGGATGCTACGCGCAGGTGTGGATCGACAACCAGTTGATGAATCCCTCGTCGCCCACCGAACCGTACGATATCAACGGGATTGCGCCGGACCAGATCGAGGCACTCGAGTGGTACGGCAGCCCGGCGCAGACGCCGTCGAAATACTCCAAGCTCAACTCGAATTGCGGCGTGATTGTCATCCACACACGCCGCTTCGAGTCCATCAAGAAGTAGCCTACGCCACCAGCGTCAGCTCACGCTTCACCACATGCGACGTACCCAGCGCCACGTACTCCGGCACCAGTTCGCCGATGCGTTTGCGCAGTGCCTCGTCGCCCTCGCGCTTGCCGGCCGCCGCGACCAGTGCGTCCACGTTGTGCAGCAGACCAGCGCCCGGCGTGGCCAGCTTGGCACACATTACCTTGCCGTGCGCCGTGGGCTTCATGTGCTCGTGATCGAGTGAGAGTTCCTCGAACAGTTTCTCGCCGGGACGAATGCCGCTGAACTTGATCTCGATGTCCGCCCCCAGTCGCAATCCCGACAGGCGAATGAGATCGCTGGCCAGATCCACGATCTTGACCGGCTCGCCCATATCGAGCACGAACACTTCGCCACCCTGCCCCAGCACCGACGCCTGCAGCACCAGCTGGACTGCCTCGGGGATGGTCATGAAATACCGCGTCATGTCCGGGTGTGTGATCGTCACCGGTCCGCCGGCGCGAATCTGACGCAGAAACATCGGCACCACACTGCCGCGGCTGCCCAGTACGTTCCCGAATCGCACACTCATGTAGTTCATGCCGCTGGCGATGGCGGTGCGCTGCACGATCAGCTCGGCGATGCGTTTGGTGGCGCCCATGATGCTGGTGGGATTGACCGCCTTGTCACTCGAGATCAACACGAAGTTCGGAACCTCGTATCGCGCGCAGGCCTCCACCACCACGCGGGTGCCTTTCACGTTGTTCGTGATGGCCTCCACGAGGTTCTCTTCCATCAATGGCACATGTTTGTGCGCCGCCGCGTGAAACACCGCACGCGGCTTGAAGCGCGCCATCACCGAATCGATGCGGGCTTCATCTCGGACGTCGGCGATGACGGTCGACAGGGGTACGTCGGGAAACCGCGTCGACAGCTCGTGGTGAATCTCGTAGATGGAGTTTTCACCATGGCCGAGCAGCACCAACCGCGCCGGGGCGTGACGCGCAATCTGGCGGCACAGTTCTCCGCCGATTGATCCGCCAGCGCCGGTGACCAGCACCGTATTGCCGCCGGCGATATCGCGCACCGCATCGAGATCGGTCTGTACCGGGGCACGACGCAGCAAGTCCTGAATTTCCACGGGCCGCAGTTGGTTGACACCAACGCGACCTGACAACACTTCGGCGAGCCCCGGCATGGTGCGCGCTTCGACGCCCGCATCCGTGCAGGTGCGGACGATTTCGCGCACCAGCGACCCGGGCGCATCGCTCATGGCAAGAATCACGTGGCGGATGTCATCGCGACGCAGACGTTCAGCCAGCGTTGACAACGACCCAAACACCGGCAGACCCGCGATGCGGCGCGCGTGGAGTGTGGCATCATCATCGAGGAACCCGATCGGCTGAAAGCCGTGGTGCGGCTGTTCGATCATCTCGCGCGCCGTCGAACGTCCGGCCGTGCCGGCACCAAGAATGAGGACCCGCTTGCCTTGTGCACGGGGACGCGCGCGTGCGGCACGCCAGCGCACCAGTCGCGCCGCAATACGCGGCAGCACCAGCACGGCCATGCTGAACATGGTCTGCGATGACAGCACCGAGAGCGGCAGGCGCGT
>JAGNMU010000479.1 GCA_017991005.1 Gemmatimonadaceae bacterium
GCCCACACCGCGCGTGCGTTCGCGTACGTGCGCACGAATCGTGGCAGATGCCCGCTGCCGAGGCCAAGCAGATCGGTGTAGACGAGCACTTGTCCGGCCACGTTGCGCCCAGCGCCGATGCCGATCACGGGCGCGTTGATGTGCGACGCGATGGCGGCACCAACGGGTGCCGGGACCGCCTCGACGACCAGCAGCGACACGCCGGCGGCTTCGAGTGCGCGCGCATCGTGCAGAATGCGCATGGCCTCATCGGCCGACCGTCCGCGTGTGCGGAGATCGGCCGGTGTCTCTGCACTCTGTGGAAGCAGCCCCACGTGCCCAACCACCGGCATGCCAGCCGCGACGATCGCGCGCACGCGGTCACACATCACACCCGCACCTTCGAGCTTCACAAAGTCACAGCCCACTGCCATGAACGCCTGCGCCGTTTCGACCGCCTGCGCATCGCTGTCTTCGTAGGTGCCAAATGGCAGATCGCCCACCAGCAGCGCCGAGCGTGTGCCACGGCGTGCGGCGCGCGTGAGCATGAGCATCTCCGAGAGCTCCACGTCGCGCGTGTTCTGGTACCCGAGAATGGTGGTGGCGGCCGAATCCCCGACGAGAATGAGATCGACCCCTGCATCATCGGCGATACGGGCCGAGAGCGCGTCGTATGCGGTGACCATGACGAGCGGTGCATCCGCAGCACGGACCTGCATCTGTTCCAGGCGCTCGCGTGGCGAAGCGCCTTCCGTGCTGAGCGAACGCACCTGGGGACTGCCCGGTCGTGTCATGCGGATGTCGGATTGCGAAGTCGCATCAGGCGAGCGTGAGCAGGATGTTGTCGATCAACCGGACGCCGCCAACGTGAGCGGCCACCGCCACCAGCGCGCCGTCGGTGACCGTGTCGAGCGGTTCGAGCGTCTCCGCGTTGACGATGGCAAGATAGTCCACCGCCGCGTCGTCGATGCCGTGCGCGGCCAGAATGCGTGTACCCGCAGCCTGCAGCAGCGCCGCGCGTCGTTCGCCATTCGTTGTCAGGAGCTGCACCGTCGCGAGCGCGGCCGACAGTCCGAGCGCCTGGGCGCGCGCGTCTGGCGAAAGGCGGGCGTTCCGGCTGGACATGGCGAGTCCATCGGCTTCTCGCACCGTGGGGCAGGTGACGATCTCGACCGGCACGTTGAGATCGCGAACGAGTCGTTTGATGACCAGCACCTGCTGCGCGTCCTTCTGGCCGAAGTATGCGTGGGTCGGCCGGACGATATTCAGCAGTTTGGAAACGACCGTTGCCACGCCGCGAAAGTGTACGGCGCCGCGCGCGTGTCCTTCGAGCGGCGTGGTGATGGTGCCGACATCCACCGTCGTGCTGAACCCATCGGGATACATCTCGGCCGCCGATGGTGCAAAGATGACGGACGCCCCTTCGCGGGTTAGCAGTTCGACATCGAGCGCTTCGGTGCGGGGATACGCCGCCAGATCGCGTGGATCGTTGAACTGGGTGGGATTAACGAAGATCGACGCGACCACGATCTCGCACTCGCGACGCGCGCGCGCCACGAGCGCCAGATGTCCGTCGTGCAGCGCACCCATCGTCGGGACAAACCCGATGGTGCGCGCGGCCCGGCGCGCATCGGACAGTGCCGAATTGAGGTCGTGAATGGTGCGCGCAATCATGCGTGGGTCTCGGGGCGAAGCGTCGGCGTGGCCGGGTCATCGGGTTCGTCAGTCGACGGCACGGCCGTGAGGTGCATCGCGTCACGGGTGGCGATCGTCAGCGCGTCAAAGAGGGGCAGCAAGGCAGGCTCGGCCCTCGCCACCGCGGCGCGTTGGCCCTCCACGACGTCGTCATCACCGCGTGACACGGGACCGCTGATGGCGCGTGAAAATCCGCCGGCGATCCACGCCTCGAGGGACGCGCGCGCCAATGGAGCAAGCTCAGCGCGTGTGATACCAGTATGTCGGGCCAGACGTTCCGCGGCTGCCTCGAGTGTGACGAGATAGTTGGCGGTCATCGACGCCGCAGCATGGTACAACGGTCGCTGCGCCGCAGGGATGACGACCGGACGCATCCCGAGTCGCTCGGCGAGTGCCATGGCCACATCGCGCGCGCGCTCAGTGCTGCTGTCGACAGCGCACGCGGCGCCGCGAAAAATCTCGCCTGCGCGTGCCTCACCCGACGGCTGGTTCGCCTGACCCGCCAGCGTCATGGCGTTGAGTGTCATGAGCGGATGCAGGTTGAACCGCTCTGCCGGAGCGAGCAGCTCGAGCGATGCCGATGCGCTGCAGTGGCCCAACAGCGGTCCCGCCGGAATGGCGGCGGCAGCAGCGGCGAGTTCACGCTCCGGAATGGCGAGCAATACCACATCGGCGTCGGGCATGCGTTCGCCACGGCGCCACGGACCGCTCACGTCGACCCCAACGTCTCGCAGGGCGGCAGCGAGGGCGCTGCCGAGTTTTCCGGCGCCAAGGATGGCGAAACGCAGAGCAGTCAGCGGTCAGCACGGTGAGAGTGGTGGCCCCCGGCCGCGCCACGGTCGCGCGCGGGGATTGGGAAAAGTAGCCGTATGCCCGCGTGCCGTCGCGCTGGCTACCTTTCGGGACTGCGGTGGCCGTACGCATGTCTGCCGCGCCGCCCGCCCTATTTCCCGCCGATCATGCCGCGCCTTTTTCGCGCCTCGTTTCAACCCGGTTTGCGTGCGCGAGTGGCACGTCGCGGCCCGCTGGCCGGACCGACATACCTGCTGGCTTTCGCGGCGCTCTCGGGCTGCGCTTCTACCGGAGCGGGAACGGGGGCGCCGGTCGCGGCGCCGGTGTCGGCGACACGCCCGCCGACCTCGACACCAGCCGCCGATGCACGTTGGGCCGATTCGGTGCTGACCACGTTGAGTGTGCGACAGAAGGCCGCACAAATGGTGTGGATCTGGACGCTAGGTGACTACACCGCCGTCGACGCTCCGTCGTTTACAAACATCGAACGGCTGGTGCGCGAACATGAGTTGGGCGGCGCCATCGTGTCTGTCGGGGGGCCGCTGGACATCGCCGCCAAGAACAACGCGCTGCAGCGCGCCGCGAAGTTGCCGTTGCTGATCGGTGCCGATCTCGAGACGGGAGCCGCGTTTCGTGCGCGCGGCGGCTGGTTTCTGCCCAATGCGATCGAACTGGGCGGCGCGACGAGTTTTCCGTATCAGATGGGCATCGGTGCGACACGCGACACCATGCTCGCGTACGAGATGGGGCGTGTGACGGCGATTGAAGGACGCGCGATGGGCATCCACATGGCGTTCGCGCCGGTGCTGGACGTCAACAACAATGCCAAGAACCCCGTCATCAGTTCACGATCGTTCGGCGAAGATCCGGCGCTGGTGGGTCGCATGGGGGCGGCGCTGGTACGTGGCATTCAGGCCAACGGCATGCTGGCGACGGGCAAACACTTTCCCGGGCATGGCGACACCGAGCGGAATTCCCATCTCGAGTTGGCGCGTGTCGACGGCACCCGCGCGCGGCTCGACAGCGTGGAGTTGCGTCCGTTTCGTGACGCGATCGCGGCGGGCGTGCGCGGCATGATGACGTTTCACGGAGATCTGCCGGCGCTCGACGATTCGCACACGGCGGCGACGCTCAGTCCCAAAGTGATGACGGATCTGCTCCGTCGCGACATGGGATTCACAGGCATCCTGGTGACCGACGCCCTCGACATGAATGGCG
>JAGNMU010000480.1 GCA_017991005.1 Gemmatimonadaceae bacterium
GGAAATTCCCGACCAGGGCAGCGCCAAGCTTCACCCCTTCCACAGCGATCGCCTCGCCGCCACCGGGCGCGATGTTGAGCGCCTGCAGTACGGTCAGTCCGGCGGCCACCAGCAGGCAGATGCCCATGCCCATCTGAATGCGTCGTTTCGGCCAGTTGCCCACGACGCCAGCACCAAGCCAGGCCCCGAGCACGGCGGCGACAATCATCAGGATCAGCGTGGTCGACTCGACTTCGACCGCCTGCGTATAGATGAAGGCCTGCACGATGGTGGCCAGCGTGTGACCGACGTTCAGCGTGCCCGGGATGCGTTCATCCGGGACTGTCTTGAAGAACCGGAAGAGTGTGGTGGTCGTGGCGAACGAGCCCACACCCAGCGTGTCGAAGAAGTTCGTAATGAATCCAATGCCGATGCCCAGCGGCGAGGGTGCCACACCGGTTGCCGGGCCCTGCCCCGCCTCGGCACGTTTGCGCCGAATGGCCGAGCCAAGCGTGTAGAGATGGAAGACGGTGATCGCACCGAGGGCTACCAGAAGCCACGTCTTGGCGTCGAACGACATGCGGAGGGGGGCGGCAGGAGGGAGGCGCGGCGATGGCCGCCGACACTCGCAAGGATCCCTCCCGGCTCAGACAAGCGCAACAGTGGGACGCGGAAACGTGCCACCGGCGGGCCCTGGAAAACACATCGGGCCGTGATCCGAAGATCACGGCCCGAGGACTTCAGTCGGACAAAGCAGCGGTCGTTAGTCGCTCTCCGTTTCGAAAGTGAACGCATCGGCTTCCCGAAGCGAATCCAGCCAGTTTTCCACCCCGATCTCGTCTCGGAACGCCCCGCCCGCTCCACCACCGATCTCACTCGCATCGGATAGGGAGAAGCTGAGTGCCCGATCGGCGCCTTCCGGCCAGTCCGGCATCGCCAGACCTGCCGCCACCCGACGCAACGTCGGGCCACACTCGCCGAGCAGCTCTGAGGCGCGAGCCTCGAGCGTGAGCTGCGGAATATCGAGATCGCGTGTGACGAGTCGACCCGTTGTGGCATCTCGCCACGCGGAGTCACCTACTGCGCCACGGCCCGGCCACACACCGAGATGACGCACGACACCGATTTGTGGTGCTTCCAGTCGTCCGCTTTCTACCGTGGCCGCGATGGCCAGGGCCAGAGACTGCGCATCGGCCACACCGTACAGCGTCACCACTTCACGCCGCGAGCGAGTGCCGAAGGGAAGCACGGGAATCGAGTTCACGTGCGCTAACACCGGCGAATCGCTCGGACGAGCCTCGAGTCTGACGAGGACGTCCATCTGGTACCTCCGGATCAAGGGGAAAGTCACGAGGCGGGAGGACACGGACATCCGTGCGCCGTTCACGGGATAGACGGTCCACCTGCCAACCTGCAACGAACAGTTCGCCTGCCGGGCATCGCTGGATGTCTCCGAGGATGTCTCCGATCGGCGGCCGTTGCAGGTGTTACCCCTCAACGTCCGCCGCGGCCAACCAGATGCCGCCCAACAGTGCTATTGCAAGTGATACGCCAATAGGAACCGCGCTGGCTACATTCGACGTCACCGAATAACCAATTCGTAATCCAATTGGTACCAGAGCGACGGAAAGCCAGGCGTACAGCGCCGCCGCCACCACAGCAGCGACAACACGCGTGATGCCTTTGAGCGGCAGTACCAGCAACGCCAGCGCGGCGCCCCAGAGTGTGGCCACGACCAGATGGTGGAGATACCCCACGCCCACCGATGTCAGCGGCGCGGCGGCCGATGCGACACCCAGCCGCTCCAGCAGACTCCGCCCGGCCAGACGGAACACCCGACTGGTTTCTCCCTCGCGCATACCAAGCCCAATCAGAGCGCCACCGGTGGCAATGGTGGCCAATGTGCCCGTCGCCATCGCCTTGTCGAACAGCGAGGCGGCGCGGGTCGCGTGTCCGTGGTCGGACGTGATCTGCGTCATGCATCGAAAGCAACCGACCCCGTGCCATACGCTCAAGGCCCCGATGTCATCACCGGCACATCGAGGGCACATTCCCTGTATACGGCTCATGCTGTTTGCGCATCGCGATTAACACGGGACGAGTCGATGCGTCCAACTCCCCGCGTACCGTGCTCGGCATGTGGTGCTCGGCACGCGTTGCGCACCACGGATGCCCGTTCGCTGCTTCTCCCTCTCTCGCAGACTGCCATGTCTCTCGCCGATTGCAAAGTTCCCGCCTGGGAGCGCCCGGGGTCCGGACGCACGGCCCGCTCGCGGCGCGTCAGGTCCGCGTCGACTGTTGCGCTGGTTGCATCGCTGACTGCGGCGCTGGGCGCCTGCGCGTCGCCGTCCGGCGCACCCGTGTCCGGATCGGAGAGCGGCGTCACGCCGTCCGCTCGCGATCTGGCGCTTCGCGAACAGACGGCGGACCAGCAGGTCCAACACGTCCTCAACCGGCTGGCCTTCGGGCCGCGTCCGGGCGACGTCGCGGCGGTGCGGGCGATGGGCGTGGATGCCTGGATGGCGCGGCAGCTCGAGCCGCAGCGCATTTATGATGCACGAACCACACAATTCCTGAAGGGCTTTTCCACCTTGGGCAAGACGGGCGAAGCCCTGCTGGCCGAGTACCCACCGCCGGGTGTGCAACTGGCACAGTTGGCTCGGCAGAACGGCGGCAAGATCTCGCCGGAAGACTCCGCGAAACTGCAGGCACGCGGCCGTCAGTCGTACGCGTTTCTCGGCGAGATCGCGAGCAGCCGCGTGGCGCGCGCCGTCATCTCCGAACGTCAGCTCGACGAAGTGATGGTCGACTTCTGGGAGAATCACTTCAACGTCTTCGCGGGCAAGGATCGCACGCGCTATTTCATCCCGGAGTACGACGCGCAGACGATCCGTCCGCACGCCATGGGCTCGTTCCGCGAACTGCTCGGTGCGGTCGCCAAGAGTCCTGCGATGCTCTACTACCTGGACAACTGGCAAAGTGTGGCCGACAGTGGACGCCCGACGCTCCGCACCGTACGCCCCGTGCAGCGGCGTGCCGCAGCCCGACGGGCGGCCGTTGTTGCCCAGCAACGTCCGCAGCTTGCGCAAGCACTGCAGCGCAAGCGAGGACTCAACGAGAACTACGCCCGTGAGCTCATGGAGCTGCACACGCTTGGCGTGGATGGTGGGTACACGCAGCAGGATGTCATCGAGGTGGCGCGGGCCTTGACGGGCTGGACGCTGTCGCGCGGCGCGGGCGGCGGCACGTTTCTGTTCCGGCCGGAATCACACGACGCGGGTGCCAAGATCATTCTTGGGCAACAGTTTGCCGCGGGTCGCGGGCAGGACGAAGGGGAGGCCGTGCTCGATCTGCTCGCGCGCCATCCCAACACGGCCCGGTTCGTTGCGACCAAGCTCGCGCGACGCTTTGTGAGTGACACACCGCCAGCCGCCTTGGTGACGCGCGCGGCGGCCACGTTCTCGCGCACCGACGGCAACATCCGCGAGGTCGTGCGAACCATCGTGACCAGCCCGGAGTTTTTCGCGTCGGCCGCGTATCGGGCCAAGGTGAAGTCGCCCTTTGAACTGGTGGCGAGTGCGCTGCGCGCAATGAATGCGCCAGCCGACTCCACCCCGCGCACCACACAACTGGTGAGCCGTCTGGGACAGCCGATCTTTGGCCATCAGGCGCCCAACGGCTATCCGGAGACCGGT
>JAGNMU010000064.1 GCA_017991005.1 Gemmatimonadaceae bacterium
CGGCGTGATTGCCGACTTCGATGTGACGGAAAAGATGCTGCGCTATTTCCTCACGCTCGTGATCGACAAGCACGTGTTCAAAGTGAAACCGCGTGTCATTGTGTGCGTGCCATCGGGCATCACCGAAGTGGAGAAGCGCGCGGTACGTGATTCTGCGTTGGGTGCGGGCGCGAAAGAAGTGTTCATGGTGACCGAACCCATGGCGGCCGCAATCGGTGTTGGTTTGCCGGTGGAATCACCGACGGGCAACATGGTGATTGATATCGGTGGCGGCACCACAGAAATCGCCGTGATTGCGCTCTCCGGTATCGTGAGTGACACGTCCATTCGCACCGGCGGCGACGAGCTCGATATTTCGATCGTGCAGTTCATGCGCAAGAATTACAATCTGCTGATCGGCGAACCGACGGCAGAGCAGATCAAGATTCAGATTGGGTCGGCGTATCCGGTGGGTGACGAGCGCGAGATGGAAGTGAAGGGGCGCGACCTTGTGTCCGGCATTCCGAAAACCGTGCGCGTGCACTCGAGCGAAATTCGCGAAGCCGTACAGGAACCCATTCAGCAGATTGTCGACGCGGTGCGCCGTGCGTTGGAAATCACGCCGCCGGAGCTGGCGTCGGATATCGTGGATCGGGGCATCGTCATGACCGGTGGCGGCGCGCTCATTCGCGGACTCGATGTGTTGCTGAGTCAGGAAACCGGATTGCCGATTCACGTCGACGAAGATCCGCTCACGTGCGTGGTGCGAGGCACGGGCAAGATTCTCGACGACGAAGAGAAGTATTGGTCGGTCCTCACGACCTGAGGACGCCGTGGCCCGCGGCGCCCGCAGTGGCTCTGCCTATGGCGGAGGTCGTCTCGATGCGATGATGTTGCTGGCGTGTGTAGCGCTGGCCATCATCGGACTCATCATGCCCGCGCGCTATCGCGAGGCGGCGGCATCCGCATTGCGCGCCTCGGTACTCGCACCGTTGGTGCAGCTTGAAAGCCAGTCGTCCGGCGTGCATGCGGCCATCACGTCGCGCCGGGATGTGCTGACCGCACGCGCACGTGCGGCGACCGACTCGCTGAGTATCCGCGCGATCGTCGACGAAAACACCACGTTGCGGCGCATGATGGGACTGTCGGCGCGCCTGCAGGATGGATTCGTGGTCGCAGAACTGTTGCCGCGCCGCGGTGTGGACGACGATTTCACCTTGTCACTCAATGTCGGCAGTACCGCTGGTGTCGAGCGCTTCGCGCCGGTTGTCACGGCCGATGGCATTGTCGGCATGATCGAACGCGTCGACAAGAACACGTCGTTCGCCATCACGTGGGCGGATCCGTCGTTTCGCGTCAGCGCGATGAGTGTCGATGAAGTGGCCTTCGGCATCGTGCAACCGCATCTCGGCACTGGGGTAGAGCGGCTGATGCTCGAGCTCCGTGGTGTGCCCTTTCGTGCGAAGCTGGATTCCGGAGCGCTGATTGTGAGCTCGGGTCTTGGCGCGACGTTCCCACGCGGCATTCCCGTCGGCACGGTGGTCGGGGAGATCTCCACGCCGGAGAAGTGGGCGCGGACGTACCTGCTCATGCCCGCCGTGCTTCCGGCATCGATCGGACCGGTGATCGTGTTGCGCGCAGAACGCGGGGCGCGTGGCGTCAATCAGATTTGGACGAACGTGGCGTCCGCCGACAGTGCCGCGCGCGCCATTGCGGCGGCCGGCGACTCGGCGGCGCGCAAGACGGCACTCGACGAATTGGCGGCGCGGCGCGCGGCTCTGGATTCCGCACTGATCGACAGTCTCGCGCGTGATACCAGTGCGGCTGCCGCTGCGGCACGTCGGGGGCCGATGACACGCATCGACAGCCTGCGGGCCGACAGTATCCGTCGGGCACGCGCTGACACGATGCGCCCGCGCGTGCCGACCGTTCCGCCGCCGGCCGTTCGAAGCGGACCGCCGCCAACGGAGCCGCGCTGATCATGGCTATTCCACAACCGCAATCCGGCGCTGCATCGGTCGCGCGCGCCTGGCTCGGATTCGCCTTGTTGTTGGCCGCACACTTTGCCGTCCGCCCGCTGCTGTCCACGCGGGCCAATGTCGACTTCCTGCTGATCGCCGTGCTTTTCTCCGCCGTGCGTGTCCGGCCGGGAGTCGGCGCGCTGATCGGCCTCGTGTCAGGACTCGCGGTGGACGCGCTGGCGCCGTCGGCTTTTGGATCGGCCACGCTCGCGTTTGTGCTGGTGGCGTTTGCCGCCAGTTGGGTCAAGGCCGTGTTCTTCGCCGACCACGTCGCGCTGACCGGGCTCTTTGTATTCTTGGGAAAGCTGGTCTTCGACGCGATCTGCGTGAGTGTCGGCGGCGGAGCGCGTGGCATGGGGCTGGTGGTTCAACTGTTGCTGTGGACGCCGCTCTCCGCGGCAATCACGGCGTTGGTGGCCATCTTGTTGCTCACCATTTTCCGGCCACTGTTCCGGCCCGGAAGTTGAGGAGGCCGTTGTGAGCTTCCATCCGAATGAGATGCTGCGTCGTGCGCGCGTCGCACGCGGCTTGCTCTTCGCGCTGTTCACGGCGCTCGGCGCCGCCTTCTTCCGCACGCAAGTCCTGCAGAATGCCGAGTACGAACTCGCGTCGCAGAACAACCGTTTGCGCGAGGTGCCATTACCCGGCGCGCGCGGCATCATCTATGATCGCAAAGGCGAGATCATCGCCGAGAATTTGCCGGGGTACCGCGTCTCCATCATCAGTCCGACCGAAGACTCGTTGCGGTCGGCGCTTCGGACGCTGGCGAAGATTGTTCCGATCGATTCGTCGCAGCAGGAACTTGCCGTTGGGCGCTATCGCCGTGCGCCGCAGATGCCCGCGGTCATTTTCAACGATGCGTCGTTCCAGGTCGTGTCGGTTCTCGAGGAACGTCGCGTCGAGTTCCCTGGATTGATCATTCAGAGTTCGCCCAAACGGTACTATCCCGATGCGGAGGCGATGGCGACGCTGATCGGGTATACGGGCGAAATCTCGGAAAAGGATCTCGCCTTGCCCGCCTTCGACGACTATCGCGCCGGGCAGCACGTGGGCAAGACCGGTCTCGAACGGCAATACGAGAAGGAGCTGCGGGCGCGCGATGGACGACGCTTCGTCGAAGTTGATGCGCGCAACCGCGTGGTCCGCGACAACGGCGTGCGGCCCGACGAGCAGGCCGAAGCACCGCCTCCGCTTCGCACCAATCTCGATCTCGATTTGCAGCGCTACGCGCACGAGTATTTTGGCGACTCCCTGCGCGGGGCCGTTGTGGCACTCGAGCCGAAAACGGGTGGAGTGCTGGCGCTGTACAGTGCGCCATCGTACGACATCAATCGGTTCATCGGCGGCGTGCCGCCCAAGTATTACGCCAGTCTGCAGGCCGATCCGCACCACCCGCTGACGAATCGGGCGCTTCAGGGTCTGTACGCGCCGGCCTCCACGTGGAAACTGGCCACGGCCGTGATCGGGCTCGAGCTTGGTCTCGTCACGATGGATACGCGAATGCCCACACCGTGCACGGGTGGTTACTGGTATGGCCGCGTCTTCAAGTGTTGGGACAAGAATGGGCATGGGGATGTGACGCTGGCGCAGGCCATCGCCAAATCGTGCGACGTGTATTTCTACCAGCTCGGGCTCAAGATTCAGCTGTCGCGACTGCTTGCCGGCGGTGTCAAGTTGGGGTTCGGCGAACGCACGGGCATCGACCTTCCCAGCGAGAGCCGGTCGATATGGCCGGAGAGCGTCAACTACTTCAACAAGAAGTACGGTCCGCGCGGCTGGAACCCATCGGTGGTACTGAGTCTATCCATCGGCCAAGCCAACAACTCGCAGACGCCGCTCAACATGGCGCGCTTCTACACGGCGCTCGCCACTGACGGCGCGGCCTCGACGCCGCAGATCGTCGCGCACGCGCCAACGCGCAAGCAGATCATCAATCTCGACAAGGACAAGTTGGAGGGATTGCGACTCGCGTTGGCCGATGTGGTCTCACGGGGCACGGCGGCGGGCGCACAGATTCAGGGGCTGACCATCGCGGGCAAGACGGGAACGGCCCAGAATCCGCCGCACCCGGACGATGCCTGGTTTGTCGGCTATGCGCCGGTGGACGATCCCAAAATTGTCATTGCTGTCATGATCGAAGAGGGACTCCATGGCTCGGCGGCTGCAAAGGTCGCCACGAAGCTCATGGAGCGATATCTCAAGAAGCGGTTGACGCTCAACACGGTAACCAACGACTAGTGGCCCTTCGACTTCGTCGACAGGGACTGGATGTCCCGCTGCTCATCATCGCCTTGCTGCTCACCGTCTTCGGCATCGCGATGGTGTTTTCAGCGGGGCAGACCGATACACCTGGCCGGCTCGTGGCAGGGTTGTGGCGGCGCCAGCTCGCGTGGTTTGTCGCGGCGATGGTGGTGACGGCGGTGGTCACCCGCGGATCCGTGCGGCTCATTGAGTGGAGCGCATGGCCGCTTTATGTGCTCAGCGTTGGACTGCTGCTGCTCACGCTCGTCGTGGGCACCGGCGCGGGGACGGCGGCCAGTTCCAAGAGCTGGCTTGCGATCGGCGGATTTCGAATAGGTCAACCCGGCGAGCTCGCCAAACTCGCGACAACCTTGATGCTGGCGCGCGTACTCGCCGGACAGCGCGACAATCCGCGTGCGCTCGTGCAATTGTGGCGACCGTTGCTGATCGTCGGGATTCCGTGGACGCTGGTGATGCTGCAGCCCGATCTCGGCACGGGTATCGTGTTCATCGGCATCTTCTTCGCGATGCTGTTCTGGTCGGGCGTATCGTGGCCGGTGCTCCTCATGCTCGCCAGTCCGGGCATCAGTCTGATTCTGGCATTCAGCACGGGGGTCTGGGGCGCCTGGTTTCTCGTGTTGGTTGCCTTGGTGCTGTGGTATCGCCCCTACGTGCTTGAAGGTGCAGCGCTGATCCTGGTGAATGTCGCCACCGGTATGGTCGCGCCAATTCTGTGGGAGCAGTTGAAACCGTATCAGCAGCGACGACTGCTGGTGTTTCTGGATCCCTCGGTCGATCCACGAAATGCCGGTTGGCACGTGGGTCAGTCCAAAGTCGCGATCGGATCCGGCGGACTCTTTGGCAAGGGGTTCACACTCGGCAGTCAGAAGCGGCTGGAATTTCTTCCCGAGCGACACACGGATTTCATCTTTTCCGTGGTTGGCGAGGAACTCGGTTTTATTGGGGTGACCATCGCGTTGTCGCTGTTTCTTGCGCTGTTCCTGCGGGGGACCCGTGTCGCCACGCGCGCGAGTGATGCCTTTCCGAGTCTGGTGGCGTTCGGACTTGTATCGGCGTGGGTCATTCACGTGATCGTCAACGTGGGCATGACGCTCAATCTCATGCCAGTCACTGGCATCCCGCTGCCGTTCTTCAGCTACGGCGGATCGTTCTTGCTGGTGAGTTGGTTGTCGGTGGCGGTCCTGCTGCGCATTTCGTCCGAAGGTCGCGGACTACCGGATGCCATCGGCCTCTAGCGACGGGCCCATGCGGACGATTTCGGCAAATATTCGGACGTTTCGTACCGCTCTTTCCGCTTGGCGCAAGGCCTAGCCAGCGTCGTTCAACGGCTCGATCTTTCACCGTCTATGGCCTGGTTCCGAAAAGAGAAAAAGCCGCGACAGCCGCGCCGGGAACGCCTCGAGATTCCCCCGGACACCTGGGAGAAGTGCGAGGCCTGCGGACACACGGACATCCGTGACAAGTTCCTGCGCAACCTCAACGTCTGTCCCGAGTGTGACTATCACCGACGGGTGCGTGCGTGGGACTATGCCACGATGCTGCTCGATGACGGCTCGATCGGCGAGGTCGGCGACACGCTGCGATCGGTAGATCCTTTGGGGTTTCCCGACTACCCGGCTCGCCTCAAGCGCGCGCTCGCCAACGCGGGCGACAGCGACGCCATTCTGACGGTGACTGGTTTGATCGAGACGCTACCGGTGGGCATCGGGATCATGGACTTCGCCTTCATGGGCGGTTCGATGGGTTCCGTGGTCGGCGAAAAGATCGCGCGACTCGGTCAGCGTTCGCTCGAAAAGAAGCACCCGCTCGTCATCATCTCGGCGTCAGGCGGGGCGCGCATGCAGGAGGGCGTGCTGTCGCTTATGCAGATGGCGAAGGCGTCCGCGGTCTTGTCGCAGTTGGCCGAACGGCGCATTCCGTACATCTCGGTGCTGACCAATCCCACGACCGGTGGTGTGAGCGCCAGCTTCGCCATGCTCGGCGACGCTATTCTCGCCGA
Source organism: Gemmatimonadaceae bacterium (assembly GCA_017991005.1). Lineage (GTDB taxonomy): Bacteria > Gemmatimonadota > Gemmatimonadetes > Gemmatimonadales > Gemmatimonadaceae > Gemmatimonas. The sequence goes on from JAGNMU010000064.1 coordinate 6,262, forward strand.
GCCGGGTGCCGTCATCGGCTTTGCTGGCCCACGCGTCATCAAGCAGACACTGGGTCAGGATCTGCCCGAGGGGTTTCAGACGGCGGAGTTTCTCGTCGATCACGGCATGGTTGATACCGTGGTGCATCGCAAGCAGCTGCGGGCGACGCTCTCTCGCCTGCTGCGCCACATGACGGGGCGTCCTGCAGCCGCGGGACACGCGCAGGAAGGTTGATCCCGCCCGGGGCGTCAGCCGAATACGAGGGCGCGCTCGCGCGCCTCTTTGCGCGAACGGGCGGGGCGTGGCGGCTCGGGCTTGAGCGGGTCGCCGAATTGCTCGACGCCCTCGGCAGTCCGCACCGGGCGTATCCGGTTTTTCATCTGGCGGGAACGAACGGCAAAGGGAGCACGGTCGCGACACTCGACGCGTTGCTCCGTGCCGGCGGTCTTCGCGTGGCGCGATATACCTCGCCCCACCTGGTCGACTTCAGCGAGCGCATCGTGGTCGATGGCCGACCGATGCCGACACTGGCGATCACCGAGTGGCTCAACACCCATGAGCCGCTGCTGACGCGCCTTGGTGCGACGTTCTTTGAAGCGACAACCGCGATGGCCTTGTCGTACTTCGCCGATTCACGGGCCGATGTCGCCATCGTCGAGGTGGGCCTCGGAGGACGTCTCGACGCCACCAATATCATCACGCCCGTTGCGGCCGGGGTGACGCAGATCGGATTTGATCACATGGAGTATCTGGGGGACACGCTTTCCCAGATCGCCGGAGAAAAGGCCGGCATCTTCAAACCGGGGGTCCCCGCAGTTGTCGGCGATACGCGCCCGGAGATTCGCGATCTGCTGATCGCTCGCGCGGTGTCGATCGGTGCGACACCGGTGCTGGCGACCGGGCGCGACTGGCAGGTTCAGGACGTGGCGCTGAGCGAGAAGGGAACAAGCTTCTCGCTGACCGCCGACGGCCACACGCGTCGATTGACCACCCCACTGGTCGGGACCTTTCAGGCAGACAACGCCGCGGTCGCGTTGGCCATGCTGTGGGGCGCGGGTGGGCGCTGGCGCGCCATCGCAGAGGGCGCTGAGCACAGTCTGGCACACGTGCACCTTGCCGGGCGCTTTCATCGCTGGGGCCGATGGCTCTTTGACGTGGCGCACAACGCCGACGGTGCCGAGACGGTCGTTGCCAATATGCGGGCCACGGGCTCGCCACATCCGGTCGTGGCGGTGGTGACGGTGCTGCGCGACAAGGACTGGCGAGGCATTCTCCGCGCCGTTGGCGCCGTAGCCGATCGGGTGCTGATCACGACGGCGCCGACGGCGCCCGCGTCGCGAGCGTGGTCACTGACGGAGGTAGAGCGCTGGGCACGTGAGGAAGCCCTCCCGGTCGAGCGAATCGACGATTTCGACGCGGCGCTGGCGCGCGCCGATGCGTCGGGCGCGACGATCCTCGTCACCGGGTCGTTTCATACGGTCGGCGATGCGATGCAACGGTTGCAGGTCGATCCGCTCGCCCGGTAACTTTCCGGGATGCCACCGAAGCCATTACCGGGATTCAGAGACTTCTACCCGGAGCAGCTCGCCGAGCGAGCCCACCTCTTCGACACCTGGCGCCGCGTCGTGCGGCGCTATGCGTTTGTGGAGTATGATGGGCCGCCGCTCGAGCCCCTGGACCTGTACACGCAGAAAAGCGGTGATGAGATCGTCACCCAGCTCTACAACTTCGTGGACAAAGGCGATCGCGCCGTGGCGCTGCGCCCCGAGATGACGCCGACGTTCGCGCGCATGGTTGGCGCGCGCGCGCAGACCCTTCGAAAGCCCGTTCGTTGGTTCACCATGCCGCAGCTCTTCCGCTACGAGCGGACGCAAAAGGGGCGGCTCCGCGAGCACTTTCAGCTCAACGTCGACATCGTTGGCGAGGCCGACGTGATGGCCGACGCCGAGTTGCTGTCGATCGCGGTCGAAATCATGCGTGCGCTCGGGTTGTCGCAGCACGACGTGCGTGCGCGCGTCAGCGATCGTCGTTTGCTGAATGCACTCCTGGAACATCTCGGGATTGCGCCCGCGACGTGGCACGCAGTCTATGCCGTCCTCGACAAGCTCGAACGACAGCCGCGCGATGTCTCGGCCGAGAAACTCGATGCCGCGGGGCTGTCGCCGCAGGTACGCGATGCGGTGCTCGGTTTCGCCACACTCGATTTTGCGGCGTTGCGGGCGACGTATGGTGAATCGGCGGTCGTGCAGCCGCACGTCGCACGGTTTGCCGAGTACCTCGCGCACACGGAGGCGCTCGGGATCGCCGAGTGGATCCGGTTTGACCTGACGATTGTGCGTGGACTGGCGTACTACACCGGCATCGTCTTCGAACTGTTCGATGCGGTCGGCGAGTTCCGCGCCATCTGCGGCGGCGGCCGATACGATAATCTCCTGGCATCGCTCGGAGGCACGGATCTTCCCGCGCTGGGGTTCGGCATGGGCGATGTGGTACTTGGAGAATTGCTGCGCGCGCGCGGCAAGATGCCGGCCGTATCCACCGCGGTTGATGTGTGGATCGCACAGTCGCCGGATGACGCGTCGTATCCTCGCCGTATGCTGGCGACGGCGACGCAGCTGCGTGCCGATGGTCTCAGTGTCGAGTACGCATTCAAGGCACAACGCGTGGACAAACAGTTCGAGGCCGCGCGCAAAGCCGGTGCGCGGCATATCGCGATTCTGACGGACGTGAGCGACGGCGGCGCGCAGGTGCGCGTCGTGGATGCAGATCGCCACGAGCAGCACTTTGACAGCATCGAAGCCTTCGCTCGCTGGGCTTCGTCGACGACCGGGACTACACCATGAGTGATGACAAGAAGCTGACCACGCGCGCCGAAAACTTCAGCGAGTGGTACAACGAGCTGGTGCTGCGTTCGGAGCTCGCTGACTATTCGCCGGTCCGCGGGTGCATGGTGATCCGTCCGCACGGATACGGGATCTGGGAGCGCATGCAGCGCGCCCTCGATGACATGTTCAAGGCCACCGGCCACGTCAACGCGTATTTTCCGCTGTTCATCCCCGAAAGCTTTCTGTCAAAGGAAGCCGAGCATGTCGAGGGCTTCGCGCCGGAGTGCGCCGTCGTCACCATGGGCGGCGGCAAGGTGCTGGAAGAGCGGCTCGTTGTGCGCCCCACGTCGGAAACGATCATCTACTCGATGTTCGCCAAGTGGGTGCAATCCTACCGTGACTTGCCGTTGCTGTACAACCAGTGGGCCAACGTGGTGCGCTGGGAGATGCGCACCCGGCTGTTCCTGCGTACGATGGAGTTCCTGTGGCAGGAAGGGCACACGGCGCATGCCACGCACGACGAGGCTGAGACGGAAACGCGTCGTATGCTTGGTGTGTATCGCGAGTTCATGGAGGGCCACATGGCCATGCCCGTGATCACCGGGCAGAAGACCGACTCCGAGCGGTTTGCCGGCGCGCTGCGCACCTATTCATGCGAAGCGATGATGCAGGACAATCGTGCGCTGCAGGCCGGCACCTCGCACAACCTCGGCCAGAACTTCGCCAAGGCGTTTGATCTGTCGTTTCAGAACGAGCAGGGCGAGCAGGCGTTTGCGTGGAACACCAGCTGGGGTGTCTCGACGCGCATGATCGGCGGCCTCGTCATGACACACGGCGACGATGCCGGGCTCCGTCTCCCGCCGAAGCTGACGCCGATTCAGATGGTGATCGTGCCGATTTGGAAAACGGACGACGAGCGTGCCGCGACCATCGAGATGGCGAGGCGTATCGCCGACGACCTGGGAAGCTTCAAGCGACCCGACCACGAACGCATCCGCGTGCACGTCGACGATCGCGTCGGCATCAAGCCGGGCAACAAGTATTATCACTGGGAAACGCGCGGCATTCCGCTCCGTCTCGAAATCGGTCCGCGCGACCTCGCGTCGGCGTCGGGGATGCTCGTGCGGCGTGACACGCGCGAGAAGCGCCCCATCGCGTTCGACGCGTTGCGCCGCGATCTGCCTGGTATCCTCGACGGCATTCAGAACGACATGCTGGCGGCCGCGCGTGCGCGCGTCGAAGCCAACACGATCCGCGAGCGCATCTCGTACGACCGGTTCAAGGAGATCATGGAAGGTCCGGGTGCCTTTGTGTACGCCGGATGGAACGGCGATCCTGCGGTCGAGGCGCGCGTGAAGGAGGAGACCAAAGCGACGATCCGCTGCATTCCGGATCCTGAGTTCCGCTCGGCCGAGGCGCCGACGACGTGCATGGTCACCGGCGAGCCGGCGAAGCACGAGGTGATTTGGGCACGTGCGTACTGATCGATGACCGACGTCCATCCGCCCATGTCGGACGCGGCGTTCGTTCGGACGAACGGCATCATGCAGGCCGAGCAGGTGCCGCTGCCGGTCATTGCTGCCGCCGTCGGCACGCCGTGTTACGTGTATGCCGCGAATACGATTCGTGCGCGCTACGAGCGGCTGGCGCGCGCGTTTGACGGAGTGGCGCACCAGATTCACTTTGCCATGAAGGCCAACTCCAGTCTGGCCATCCTGCGCTTGCTGCGCAGCATGGGCGCGGGTGTCGACATCGTGTCCGGCGGCGAGCTCTATCGCGCGCAACTGGCCGGATACGCCGGCACTGGGATTGTTTTCAGTGGTGTGGGCAAGACGGTTCCCGAGATTCAGCAGGCGCTCGATGCCGGCGTGCTGTTGATCAATGTCGAGTCGGAAGCCGAACTCGTCACGGTGAACGAAGTGGCGTCGGCGCGCGGAGTGGTGGCACCCATCGCGATCCGCGTGAATCCCGAAGTCACCGTGGAGACGCCGCACGACTACATCAAGACCGGCGAGAAGGGACAGAAGTTCGGGATTCCGCGCGACGACGTGGAGCGCATTGCGGCGCTCGCGCTCGCACTGCCGCATGTGGCGCTCAAGGGGTTGGGTATGCACCTCGGTTCGCAGATCGCCAATGCCGATCCGATGCGCGAAGCCCTGCCCAAGCTGCTCGAGGTGGTCAGGCTGGTGCGGGCACAAGGGCACGCACTCGAGTTCCTGGATGTTGGCGGCGGGCTTGCCGTGCCGTACGCGGCGGGTGACCGTGCTGCCGACGTGGATGACTACGCGGCCCTCATTCGCGAGGCCACGCGGTCGCTCGGTCTGACCTTGCTGCTGGAGCCGGGTCGTTTTGTGGTGGCGGATGCCGGGTTGTTGCTGACGCAGGTGCTCTACCGGAAGCACGCGGCGGGGAAGGACTTTATCGTCACCGACGCCGGGATGAACGATCTGGTGCGGCCCGCGTTGTATCAGGCCTTTCACGCGATCGAGCCGGTCAACCACGTCGACGGTGAGGTGACCGCTGACGTGGTGGGGCCCATCTGCGAATCAGGCGATTTTTTTGCCAAGGACCGGCGCATGGCGGATGTGCAGGCAGGCGATCTGCTGGCCGTGTGCACCGCCGGTGCCTACGGCTATACCATGGCGTCTAACTACAACTCGCGTCCAAAACCCGCCGAAGTGCTGGTCGACGGCGCGCAGTTCGCGATTGTGACCGAACGTGAACGCTTCGAAGACCTCGTGCGACTTGAACAGTCGCACCTTCAGTGGAGGAGTACCTGATGCGAATTGGACTGCTGTCCGACACGCACGATCGCGTTCCCGCTGTTCGCGCGTTGCTCGAGCAGATGATCGCGGGCGGCGTATCGCTCGTGATGCATGCGGGTGACTATTGCTCACCCTTCACGTTGCGCCCCTTCCACGATCTCTCGGTGCCGCTGCTCGGCGTGTTCGGTCGCAACGATGGTGATCGCGATGCGCTGCAGGCGGCGGCGAACAGCAACTTCGGTGCAGCGGAGTTGTTCGAGTCGCCACACAGCTTCGACCTCGGTGGCAAATCGGTGCTGTTGGTGCACGATCTGGCCGATGTGCATCAACGGTCGGTCGATGGACATGAGGTGATCGTGCACGGGTTTACCCACGTCTCCGAGATGAAGTCACGCGGGGATTCCCTCCTGGTGAATCCGGGTGAGGGATGTGGGTGGCTGCACGGCGCGCCGTCCGGCGCCATTCTCGATCTCGACACCAAGTCTGTCGAGTTTCTCAAGCTCTCCGGTCCGGAGTGGAAGTTTTGATGGGCAGCCGCATTCTGATTCTCGATTGTGGGTCGCAGTTCACGCAGCTGATCGCGCGTCGTGTCCGCGAAGCGCGCGTGTACTCGGAAATTCATCCACCGACGCGTTCGCTCGAATGGATTCGCGAGTGGAAGCCGGATGGTATCATCTTGTCCGGCGGCCCCAGCTCGGTCACCGATGCAGGAGCACCGACCGTGGCGCGCGAGCTCCTCGATGTCGCACCGGTGCTCGGCGTGTGTTACGGCATGCAACTGATCGCCCATCTGGAGGGCGGCGAAGTGGTGGGTGGCGGACGGCGTGAATATGGTCGGGCGGAAGTCGAAATCACGGAGGGGGCCGGCATGTTCGCCGGTTTCGAGCCGGGTGAACGCACTACCGTCTGGATGTCGCATGGCGATCACGTCGAAGCGGTGCCGCCCGGCTACGTCGCCACGGCCCGCTCCGGCAACAATGTGGTGGCGGGTTTCCGGCATGCAGAGAAGCCGGTGCACGCGCTTCAGTTCCACTCCGAAGTCGCGCACACCGCACGCGGAGCGGAGATCATCGAGAACTTTCTGTTCGGCGTCTGCCACTGTACGGCGGATTGGACTCCCGGACACTTCATCGATCTCGAAGTCGCCAAGATTCGCGAGTTGGTCGGCGATCGACAGGTCATTTGCGGCTTGTCGGGTGGTGTCGACTCGAGTGTCGCGGCGGCGCTGGTACACAAGGCCATCGGCGATCAACTCACCTGCATCTTTGTCGATACCGGATTGCTGCGCCTGCACGAACGTGAACAGGTCGAGCGTACGATGCGTGCACATCTGGGCATCAAACTCATCACGGTGCGTGCCGAAGAGCGCTTTCTGACCGCACTCGCGGGCGAGGGCGAGCCGGAGAAGAAGCGGAAGATCATCGGGGAAAACTTCATTCGCGTGTTCGAAGCCGCCTCTGCCGACGCCGGCAAGGATGCGTCATTCCTCGTGCAGGGCACGCTGTATCCGGACGTGATCGAATCGGTGAGTGCCACTGGCGGGCCCTCGGCCACCATCAAGACGCACCACAATGTCGGTGGGCTGCCGAAGGACATGAAGTTTGCACTCATCGAGCCGCTGCGTGAGCTCTTCAAGGACGAAGTGCGAAACGTCGGACGCGAGTTGGGTTTGCCTGAGGAGATGGTGGGCAGACATCCGTTCCCCGGACCAGGGCTGGCGATCCGCGTGCTCGGCGAGGTGACACCGCATGCACTGGACATTCTCCGCCGCTCCGACGCGATCTATCTCGAAGAGATACGCGCTGCCGGTCTGTATCCGGAAATCTGGCAGGCCTTCGCCGTGTTCCTG
>JAGNMU010000481.1 GCA_017991005.1 Gemmatimonadaceae bacterium
CACCACGCGATGGCCGCCGTGCGCGGAGGTCAACTTCTCTCGCGCGCCCCCGGTGATCGCCATGCGATAGAAGTGCGTGACAAACGGGGATTCTTCACTGGTGTGCAGCCAGAACCACTTGCGATCAGGTGACAGTTCCGCTGACGTGACTTCCCACGCGCCATCGGTGAGCGCCGTTCGGCCGCTGCCGTCCCGATTGGCCGCGTACAACTGCGCATAACCGCTCGCTTCCGACGCAAACCAGGCGCGTCCATCAGGGAGCCATCCCATGCAGCCGCCGCACGGTCCGCCCACCCATGCCGTGTCGCGCAAGGCGTCGACAATCTGCACGCCGCCCGCGTCGCCGACGCTCGAGAGATAGCGCCATTTGAAATCGGGTGTCCCGGCCGTCAGCAGTCCGGCGCTCCCGTCGTCGCTCCACCCCATGAAGCGCACCTGCGCCGCCACGCGCGTGCTGTCACCGGCGATGACATGCAACGCGGTCAACTTTCCGGAGCCGAGTTCCAGTCGATACGCGCGAAAGCGCGCGTTCCCGTCGCCCACTTTGGTACGTGAACCGATGTCTTCGGTGAACCCGCTGCTGGTGACATAGTTCGGCACAATCGTCTGTCGCGGCTGACCCGGCGGAGTGCTTGCCGTCAACAGCACGGCCATGCGCAGCGACGGTGAGACACTCAGTTGGGCGAGTCGTTCGCCAGCGGGAAGGTACGTCGGCTGTAATCCCCGCAGCGCCGCCGCCGCGCGTTCGGCGCGCTGCACCGAATCTGCGCGCTGACGATCACGGATGACCTCCAGCAGTTCGCGTTGCTGACGTTCGAGCGCCGCGCGCTGGCCGACAGCTCGCACCGAGTCCCGTGGCGCCGGCCCGCTGCGAATGTCCGTCAGTTGTCGTACCAACCCCGAGCCGACATCGAGCGTGAAGGCGTTCCCATCTCGCGCGAAGAGGACCTGCGCGCCATCGGTCGAGAAGCGCGGATCACTCTCGGTCGCGACGGTCTCGGTGAGGCGCCGGGTCGTGCCGCGCCGCACGTCGACCAGATAGAGATCGCCGCGCGCCGACACCACTTTGCGTAGTCCGTCACGCGAACGCGGTCCGTCGGCGAGCAGCGGTGCCACGCTATCCATCTGCGCGTCGGCGACCCGTTCCGGAGCGGCGCCGGCGACCGCACGCACACGATAGGCACGCGACGGCTCATCCCACGCGGCGCCGGGTGGATTCCACTGGAAGTACAACCACTGCCCATCGGCGCTCCACACGACATTCTGCGGCTCACGTCCGAAATGTTCAGGGCCGCGCATGATGTTGGCGATCGTCAGATCGAATCGCGCCGCGGGATTCTGCGCGGCGAGCGGGGCAGTCACGGCAGACGACGCCAAGGCGGCGGACGCGATGGCGACGGCAGTCGATTGGGAAAATCGGCTCATGGGGTACGCGAGGGAGAGAGAGTGGTGCAGCGTGCGACGCGTGACGCTCGCTTCCGGCGCGTCAGTCGTCGGACGTCAGCAGCAGCGCGAACCGGGCTGCGTGTATTTGGCGGCGAGTCGCTCGCGCTCGAAGGTGCGAGGATCCATCGGGGTGCAGTCCGGATACTGACGCTGCATGTGCGCGAGATACGCGTCATAGTCCGGCACACCAACAATGCGCCGGATGATCGCAACGGCCCGCCCTGCCCACGTCCGCAGTGACTGCATCCGGGTGCGGAGCGACGGGTCACGCGTCACCTGACCGATCTGCGGATGTCCTACGGCACGCGGCGACGGCGTCAGGTCGGGCAGGGGCCGCGAAGACTCAGAAGGCGACATGGCGTGACGGCAGTGGATGCGGGCGTGATACCGGGGTGACGACCGGCGCGCTTGCTCGTAGGAAGGCTGAGACCAGCGGCCGTGGCCTCACTGCAAGTTCGTGCCCTGCCTTCGATTTCGCGAGAGTCCATGCGCGCTGCCACACCGTCCACCGGTGCCAAACTGCTGCTGCTGACCGCGCTGACCGCCTCGGGACTGCTGGCCAGCGCGACGGCGGCCACGGTGTACGTCGCGGGTGCGCCACAGCGTCCGGCTGCATCCGCCGCCCGCGCGGGCGGACAGACCGACGGATCTGCGTCGACCGGCTTTGACGGCTCGCGGTCGGGGCCAGCGCTCTCGGCGTTGATTGACTCGCTGATCGATCCGCTTGGCCCCGCCGCGAGCCCTGATAGTGCCAATGTGGCCCAGATGGTCGCGCTGATCGCCGGCGACTCCACTGGCGCCAGTGCTCCAGCCTGGCGGCCGCACCGCGCGCCGGCGCAATCACCGGACGCACGCTTGCGCACCTATCGCCAATGGGCCCGATCCGAACGGATGCCGCCGTTCTGGGCGTATGACGCGGGATTCCCGGGTGTGCGCGCGTCTCGGGATATGCCGGTGACGCAGATCGCCGCGCTCCGCGCGTTGGCCTCTGCGAACGAGTCGGAGGCCGACAGTGCGCTGGTGCACGGCGACGTGGACGCGGCCTTCGTGCGGGCACGCGAGAATATTGCCGCGGCTCGCCACTTGGTCTGGCAGCCGTTCCCCATCGACGCCCTGATCGGACGCGCCCTGCTCAGCAATGCGGCCAAGTTGTTGGCACGGACTGCCCTGCAAGGCAATCAGCCCACGGTCCACACGCAGGCAACGCGTCTTCAATTGCTCACCGCGACCGCGCAGATCGCTCCCAAGCCGACCTGGAACGTCTTTTCACACTACGGGGCTTCGCCCGACGATCCTCGCTTGTTTGCCGTGGCTGGGGATGCCACCCTCTTTCCTGCCACACGGATGCTGGCCATCGAGTCGATGGTCGCCGGGGCGTGTCTGAACACGCGAGAGGTATTGTTTGGCGCCCTGCCGGCGCGGCACGACGCGATCGATCAGCTGCTCAAACTGACGTCGGACATGCCGCGCGCACAGGAGTTGGCGCCCGCGTTGCACGGGTCGCTCGCACAGTTCGATGCCGCGACGATGGCGGCATCGCCAACGGTGCGTGACGAATGGTCGATCAGCGCACAGGTGCTCGCGTGGCTGGTCCCCTCGAGTGTGTCCGCCCGCGCGCGCGCCTGTCACCGCTAGTCGCGCGCGCGTCGCCCCGTCCAGGGGGAACGTTCAGAACCGGAAAACCGCGGCTATCCCGGTAATGCCCGGCACGCGCCCGGCGTCCACGATCTGCACGGTACCGCCGCAGCGCAGCGTCATCTCGGCAAGATCATCCAGAATGTCGTCGGCATGATCCTCATCGTGCGACGCCCGATGCACCTCGCCCGTGAGTCGGTCCACGCGCCCGGGCGCGCGGCGGGTGTCGTCCAGCAGCAAGGTGCGCACGCGGCCGGCGAGCGCGGCGAGCGCCACTTCACTGTAGTCGTCCGATGCCAGTCCACGCGGATGCGACGAGCCAAATTCGTCCAACTGATCTTGCACCTGTGAGTCGAGTGCCGGCTGGACCACGGCCCATGCCTTTTCGCGCAGTTGCTCGAGTGAGAAGGCCTCGAGATTGCCGTTCACGCCGTCCGGCAGCAGTTGAGGATTGTGACTCACCGCGCGAAACACGGCGTGATGCTCTGGCAGTGCCGCCAGAATGAGCGGCAAATGACTGCGCTTGGAATGATGTTCATGAACCGCGCGATCCACGACACGAAAGAAA
>JAGNMU010000482.1 GCA_017991005.1 Gemmatimonadaceae bacterium
CGCGTTCATCACCCACACGACATCGGCGTTCTTCGGATCGGCCGTGATGTTCATGTAGTACCACGACCGCGTCTGGATCAGGCGGTCGCCCGTCATCAGTCGCCACGACTTGCCGGCATCGTCCGAGCGGTACAACCCGCCATTCTCCGCCTCGACGATCGCGTACAGGCGATCCGGCGCCGCTGGCGACACTGCCACACCGATCTTGCCCATCAACTTGGGCAGGCCGTCGGCAAGCCGAGTCCATGTGTCACCGCCGTCAACGGATTTCCAGATACCACTCCCCGCGCCGCCGCTCCGCACCATCCACGGCATGCGCTGATGATCCCACATGGCGGCGTACAGAATGCGCGGGTTGGTCGGATCCATCGACAGGTCGCTCGGACCGGTGGTCGCGTTGTCTCCCTTGAGCAGCAGCGTCCACGTCTTTCCGCCATCGGTGCTGCGATAGACCCCGCGATCACTCGTGCCCTTCCACCGATCGCCCTGGACCGCCACGTAGACGAGATCCGGGTTGGTCGGATGCACGCGCACCGCGGAGATCTGACGGGACTGCGCGAGACCGATGCGCGTCCACGTGCGCCCCTGATCGGTGCTGCGATACATGCCATCGCCGTAGGTCGACGACTGCCCACGAATCGCATGTTCTCCGGTGCCCACGTAAATGACATTCGGATCCGATGGCGCCACGGCGATCGCACCGATCGAGCTCGACTTGAAGAAGCCGTCGGAGATGTTGCGCCAACTGTTGCCCGCGTCATCGGTGCGCCAGAGTCCGCCGCCCGTGTAACCGGCGAAATACGTCATCGGCTGCGACGGGATACCGGCCACGGCGACCGATCGTCCGCCGCGCCACGGTCCGATGTTGCGCCAGGCGAGCGACGCGAAGGTGGTCGAGTCGAACGTGGAGGCCGCACCGGCAGACGCGTTCGCGCTCCGGCTGGAGGGAGTCTGGGCCGCCAGCGAAGGGACCGTCAGCGAGAGTGGCACTCCCAAGGGCAGCACAGACAGCGACACAGCGGCGGCGAAGCGGCGGGCGAGTGGGCGACGCATGGCAAGTTCGGAGAGAGTCGGGTGCGCCGTGTGCCGGCAGCACAGGCTCCGAGGAAACTACCGCCTCCGTCCAACACTGCGAGATCCGCGTGGCGCGTTTGTGTGTCGCGTGAGGCGTCCGCTCAAATCCGACGTGGATGCCGCCGATACTCCTCGTGATGCCACACCCCGAATCCACCACCAAACCACGCTATCGTCGAGCGGCGGATCTGACCGCCTTCCGTCTTGGGCGTGCGATTCTCGGGTACCTGGCCACAATCACCCTGATCATCACGCTCGCCCCCTTTCGGTTTTCCGCACGCCCGGTGCATGGCCTCACCGAGGTGTGGGATTGGTCGGACGTGATCATGAATGTGGTGATGTTTGTGCCGATCGGGTTCGTGTACCAGCTCACGCGGCCCGCAGGGTCGCCGGTCCGCTGGCCGCGCGTGCTCCTGCTCGGGCTCGCGCTGAGCGGCATCATCGAGATTGCCCAGCTCTTTGAAGCCACCCGCTATACGTCGTTGATCGATCTGGTCACCAACGCGTCGGGGGCCGTGATCGGGGCGTGGCTGTACGCCGTGGCGCTGCGCCGGATCGAAGGGCCCAGCACGGTGCGCACCCTCGCGCTCGAACTCCCGCTGATGGGCCTCGTCTACCTGCTGATCCCGCTCATGTGGTTGGTGGGTCTGGCCAGCGATGGAGGCTCCCGCGCCTGGCTCGCGCTCCCCATCATCGCCTTTGCCTCGGGCATCATCGGCACGGTGTACGCCGCGTATCTCGAACCGACGGGCCGGATGGCGCGCGGCTGGCTGATCGTGGCCGTGGCGGGCTGGTTTGTCGTCGCGCTGTTGCCGGGTTCGATTCGCCAGGCCGATCTCCTGCTCGCGGGCGCCGCACTGGCCATCGGCGTGTCGTGGATGCGCAGCCTCTCCACCGGTCGTCATCGCGAACGCACGGGCACGCGGCGATTCGAGCAGCCCACGCTGCGCCTGGTCCTGCCACTGTTCGCGACCTATCTCGCGCTGTCGTCGCTGTGGCCATTGGATGGTGCCGACGGCTCCTGGCATCTGATGCTGGCTCTGCTCCCCGCCGGTGAAGCGGGAAACGCGGCGATCTTTGTCGCCCTCGAGCATGTCGCGGCATTCACGCTCGTGGGCTACATCGTCGCCGAGCTGCAGGGGCGTGACGTCGACGCCTATCGCGACATGATGTGGCGCGTGGTGCGATGGGGAGGCGGCCTTGCCGTCTTGCTCGAGCTGGCCCGCGGGTTTCACCCCGCGTACGGCGCGAGCGCGCTGATGGTCGTGTTCACCATCGGGGCCTCGATCTTTGGCGGCTCGCTCTACCAGCTGCAGCGCAATCATGTGCGCGCCCTGCTGGCCCGTCGCCCTGACGTGCCCATGCCTGACATTTTTTCGGCGACCGACGCAGGCGCAGGCGCAGGCACAAACGCAACAACGGGCGCCACTGGGGCGCCCGTTGCTGAACTGTCGTTGACTCGATAAGTCGCGGCGAACCGCTACTTCGTCCGGTCGCGTCGAACGGGGACTTTCATCCCCTTGATCTTCGTCGCCTTGAGCGCCGCCACAATGTCGTCAGCGATCTCCTCAGGCACCTCCACCGTGGAATACGCGTCGGTGATCTGAATCGCGCCGATGGAACCGGCATCAATGCCGACTTCATTCGCGATCGCGCCGACCAGGTCGCCCGGACGCATCTTGGCCTTGCGACCCGCACCCACCCACAGCCGCGCGACGGTCCATTCCGGCGTCGCGCGCGCTTTGGCCCCCGACTTGGCCGCAGGCTTGCCCGCCACTTTGCGCTCGGGACGCCCATCGGTCCGCGTATCGCCGCGTGACGGACGGGCACGATCCGCGCCGCGTTCGCCACTACGTTCACGCTCACGGAATGACGGCCGTCGGTCGTCATCACGCGACGTGCGTTCCGGACGCGGTGCCACCGTCGGGATATCCGCTTCATCGGTCTCGTCGCGCGATTCAAGCATCTTGATCGCGGCCGCGGCCACATCCATCACATCGAACTCTTCGGCCAGCGATTCGACGATGCCGTGGAACGGCTCGAAGTCGCCTTCGAGGATCGCTTCACGCAGCGATGCGCGCGCCAGCTCGAGCCGACGCGAGCGCAGATCCGCCACCGTCGGCACCGTCGCGATCTCGATGCGTTGCTGCGTCATCCGTTCGATGTTGCGCAGCAGGCGGTGTTCACGCGGTTCCGCAAACGTGATCGCCACCCCTTCACGCCCCGCACGACCGGTCCGGCCGATGCGGTGCACATACGATTCCGCGTCCACCGGCACATCGAAGTTCACCACGTGCGACACGTGTTTCACATCGAGTCCGCGCGCCGCCACGTCGGTGGCAATGAGCAAATCCGTCTTGCGTGCGCGGAACTTGTTCATCACGCGGTCACGCTGATCCTGCGACAGACCACCGTGCAACGCCTCGGCCCGCGTGCCGCGACCGATCAACGTTTCGGTCAGCTCATCAACCTCCGTACGCGTGCGGCAGAACACGATCGCCGACGTCGGATGCTCGAGATCGAGCACCCGCGCCAAGGCGCTCATCTTGTGCGCGCGCGGCACCATGTACGCC
>JAGNMU010000483.1 GCA_017991005.1 Gemmatimonadaceae bacterium
CCGGCAAGGCACAGCGCACTCCTGCTCCAGAGGGCCAGTCACGTCGGCCCACGCGAGCAATAGTGTTGCTGTCTGCCAGATACGAGCTTGCGCTGGTCTGCAGCACACACCAGCACAGGAGCATTCTTATGACGATGTACGTTCGCAGCATGGCCACGATGGCCGCCGTCGCCGCCGTACTTGCGGCATGCCGTGGTGAATCACAAACCGATCGGCCAGTGACGACGGACGGGCCTGGAACGGCGGCCACAACGTCGGCGTCCGGCGACTCGGCGGATCGTGCCGGCATGGCGTTGGTGCGCGTGGTCAATGCGGCCTCCGCGTCCGACAATCTGGTCATTCGCGCTGACGAAGCGCATGCGCTGGCCCCGGCCGCCTACAAGACCGTGACCCCGTATCAGATGATCGACAAGAATTGGGTCACGTTTCAGATTCGCGGCACCCCGGGCAGCAACTACGAACCACTCGAAACCAACCGCGAACTGCTGACCGATGGTCACCGGTATTCGGTGGTCGTGCTGCGCGATGACAAAGGGCAAGCGTTCCGTACCCGCGTCATTCGCGATGACATTTCAAGCGACATGACCACCGCGCACGTTCGCGTCATTCATGCCGCGGCCGGTATCGACGAGGTCAACGTGATCGCGAAGGGGGCGGAGAAGCTCTTTGATGGCGTCAATTTTACGTCGGAAGCCGGTTTCAAGGACGTCGCGCCATGGACGGGCACGCTCGAGGTGCGCAGCGAAGATGGGAATCGACTGCTCGCAACGATCCCGAATGTCGAGCTGGCAGCCGGCAAGTCGGTCACGATCGTGTTGACGCGCGACGCGCAGGGCAAGCTGGAATCGTTCCGGTTCGAAGACTCACCGTCCTGACCAGCACCCGCAGCCGGTGCCGCACGGCGACGGGCTGTCCGGACAGCGACGCGACATTCGCTAGTTGTCGAGTGCAATCACGATCTCGCCGCGCATGACGCGGCCGATCGCATCGAGGAGTGCCTCGGCGCTCGCGCCCTTGGACACGAAGCCGCGCGCTCCGTGGGAGCGGGCGTCCGAGACGATCTCCTCCGTCGGATCGCCGGTGAACATGATGACCGGCGAATCCGGTACTTGCGACACAATGCCGTCCAGTACGTCAAGCGCGTCGATTCCGCCTGGCAAGTTGACGTCGAGCAGTACCACCGAGGCCCGAACGGCAACAGCGACGCCGACCGCCGTCGAGAAGTCATCGATACGGTAGAGCCCGTCGAATCCCTTCTCCAACGACAGTCGTCGTTCGATGGCGTCCACCAGCACGACGTTGTCGTCGATGCACAAGACTGTGAACGGGGATGAGAGCATGAACGGGATCGGAAGGGAACGTGAGGTCAACCGTGACGCTCGGAGCGAACGACTCGTATGTTTCACGACGTCGGCACCCTCGCGACCTGCGCGCCGATTGCACGCACATTACGTGGTACGCGTCACACATCACGCGTCAGGCTTCCGCTCTTCGCATCGGTCGATGGATACTGCAGGTCCCACAATTCGGCGCATTCTCGTCGCGGATGATAACGCGGATATTCTGGAAAGTCTCGCACTGGTACTCGAGTTGCTCGGGCATCAGGTCGAAACCGTCAAGAACGGACAGGCCGCGCTCGACTCGCTGGCCGAACGTCCGCCACATCTGGCGCTCATCGATGTCGGCATGCCGGACGTTTCCGGATACGACGTAGCCCGTCGCGCGCGCGCGCTTCCGTGCACGGCCGGCCGCCCGGTACTCGTCGCGATGACGGGATGGGGACGGGAGGAAGACCGTGTCCGCGCCTTTGCGGCGGGATTCGACATGCATGTGGTGAAGCCACTGGATCTGCAGGGACTTCGCGCGTTACTCGACGAACTGTCCGGGCGGGAACGCGCCGCACCCTGACGTGTTCAGGCTAGCTGTCCTCCCAGGCGGCAACCAGTTGTCGCAGGGACATACTTGATGTGGCTCTCACGATACAGACGGGGTGCCGCATGACGCGACAGGACGCTCACGCCGGATGACGGTGCGGCAGGTCAAAACGAAAGACGGCTCCCTCGCCACTTTTGCTTTCGACCCAAACGTGTCCGTCGTGCGCTTCCACAAACGCCTTCACAATTGCGAGCCCAAGCCCGTGGCCACCTTCACGTTCGGGGTCGGACTCGTGTTTGTCGACGACCGTTGCAATCCGGTCCGCGGGAATGCCATCGCCATCGTCCTGCACGAAGCATTCGATGCAGTTTCGGTCACTCGCCTCACGCGCGCCGACGACCACGGTGCCACCGGGTGCGTAGGCGATCGCATTGGCGATGAGATTCTGGAAGACGCGCCGCAGATGGCTGGCGTCCGCGTAGACGATGCATTCGTCCGGCACCATGTTGACCAGTGTCGTTCGGCCGGCGTCGGACACCGGACTGAGCTCGAGCAGGAGTCCTTCCACCACCGGCCAGAGTTCGAATTCACGACGCTCCAACCGCACGCCGTCGTCGGCATCGCGATGAATGTTCTCCTCGAGGACTTTGGCGATCAGCTCGGTCATGCGCGCGACGTTGCGGTGCAGCGTGCGTAACAGCACGCGGGCGCGCGCCAGATCGGTCTCGGGCGCAACCAGCAGCATGTCGAGCACGCGCCCCGACAGCGAAATCGCATTCAGCGGATTGCGCAGGTCATGCGCAACAAACGCGAGGTAGTCCTCACGCCGCCGCTGCATCTGCAGGGTCTGTTGCGTCGCGTACGCCTGCACGGCCCCGCCGATCGCACCGTCCAACACACGATTGAGCACATGGAATGGCCGACCTTGCAGGTCGAGCCCGTGTTCCGTTGCCAGATCGTGCACGCAGCCGCGGAGCAGATTGTATTCGGCAACCACTTCTTCGATGTCGAAGTTATCGGCGAATCGCTGCACGCCGTGTTCCGGCGCGGTCTCCGCCTCGCTGGCCTCGGTGATCGTGTCGGCGATGGAGACATCGGCGTCCGCTCGCAGCTCACGGGACAGCTCGGTGATGAAACGGGGGATGTGGTCGGTGAGCGTTGGTGTATCAAGTTGTCGTGCGGACGGGAGCTCTCGCACTTGTGCGCGCCAGCGAGAGAGCAGTATCGCCTGCTCACGCTCAATCAGATTGCCGAGTGCTCTCGGCCGACGTTCGGGCATGCGCTTTTCGCTCGCGGTAAGGTGACGCGCACCGAAAGTCGGACCACCCTGGGTGGGACGGTTGGATGCGCCACGCAGAAGGATAGGCGATGTCTGGTCCCTGCGGCACGGTGCACGTCGATCGCTGCCTGCCGTCGAGTTCGTCGCCGTGCCGCTATCGTCCGCTCAGCGCCTTCTGGAGTTCGGCGACCGTCCATGGGTTTTTTCGTCCCGCATGCGCGGCGCGAACGCGCGCCACCGTGGCGACGGAGATCGGCGGAGCCTTGTTTCCGAACGCACCACGAACATACGTCGCGACCGCAGCGAGGTCTTCATCCTTGAACGTCGGGCCCCACGTGGGCATCGCGCCATTGAATGTCTCGCCTTCCACTTCGATCTCGCCGACGATGCCGTGCAGGATGATCAGCACGAGTCGCTCTTCACTGCCCGTCACCCATTCACTGCCGGCCAGTGGCGGAAACTGCGGAGCGAGACCCAAGCCG
>JAGNMU010000065.1 GCA_017991005.1 Gemmatimonadaceae bacterium
CCAGGCAGGCGCGTCGGGATCGAGCAGGCGCACGCCTCGGCTCTTGGCCACATCAGCGGCGTCCAACAGGCGACGCACCGCCCCAGGGGCGAAC
Source organism: Gemmatimonadaceae bacterium (assembly GCA_017991005.1). GTDB lineage: Bacteria > Gemmatimonadota > Gemmatimonadetes > Gemmatimonadales > Gemmatimonadaceae > Gemmatimonas. The sequence goes on from JAGNMU010000065.1 coordinate 95, forward strand.
GTCGGCGGAACTACGGAGGCCAGACCAGGGGCAGCGGCGGCCCCGGCCAGCGCGGAAACGAAATGGCGTCGGTCCATGGCGGCAGAACATGCGCCGTGGGCGGTCGTCCCGGAAGCGTGGCGGGCAACCCGTCGGGCCCGTATCGTCCGTGCGTGCCCAACCGACTCCGCCTTCCGAGCGCGCCTCGAGCGCGCACACCGCGCCCGTCCCGGCAGCGTGGTCTTTCCGCTGACCGCGTCGCCTTCCTGCTGCTGACGTCTGCCGCCCTGTCGGGGTGTGTGCAGCCGGTGACCCTTGCCGCCAACGATGCTGAGCGTGTGCTCGCGCACCGCACGATCACCGCGCCGAATCCCGGGCAACCGGGACCGATGGCGGTGCGTTCGCTCACCTACGGCTCAGCCGGCAACGCGCGCCGTCCCGAGTTTCGTGATTCGGCGACGTATCGCACCGGCACCGTGGATGCCTCGCCCTTTGCCCGCCTGGACCCGCCGCAGGCCAAGTCACGCAAGAAGTACTGGGGCTTCGACAACACCAAGTTTCCGCTCAACGCACGGGTCTGGTATCCGGAGGGGAACGGGCCATTTCCCCTGGTGCTGGTGGTCCACGGCAACCACAGCATGGAGGAATACTCCGATCCCGGCTATCGCTGGCTCGGCGAGTTGATGGCCTCCCGTGGGTTCATCCTCGCATCGATCGACGAGAACTTTCTGAACGGTGGCATTCGCGCCGAGAACGACGCGCGCGGATGGATGCTGCTCAAACATCTCGAAGTGTTCCGGGCGCTCAACGACAGCGCGGGCAAGCCGCTGCACGGCAAGATCGATATGACGCGCATCGCGCTCATGGGGCATTCGCGCGGCGGTGAAGCGGTGGCGGTGGCCGGTGCCTTCAACCGCCTCCCGTATTACCCCGATGACGCCACACAGAAATTCAACTTCAATTTCGACATCAAGGGACTGGTGGCAATCGCGCCGGTCGATGGCCAGTACACGCCGACCGATCGACCGACCCCGCTGGCGGACTACAGCTATCTGGTGATCCACGGATCACACGATGGTGATGTGTCCACCTTTCAGGGATTGATGCAGTACAATCGCATTCGCTACACGAAGCCGGGCCCGCAGTTCAAGAGTGCGATCTTCATGTATCGTGCCAACCACGGGCAGTGGAACACCGTCTGGAACAATCGCGACAACGGGTTCACCTCCGAACGTGGGCTGAATCTCAAGGCGCTGGTGACGGGTGAAGAGCAACGCCAATTCGGACGTGTCGTCATCAGCGGATTCCTCGAGACGGTGCTGCACGGCCGCACTGAGTATCAGTCGATGTTTCGCGACCACCGCGCGGCAGGCGACTGGCTGCCCGCCACCATGTACATCAACCGCTACGCCGACGCGAACACCAGATATCTGGCGACCTTCGACGAAGACGTCGATGTCACGACCGGATCGGCCCCGGGCGTGCGTGTCACCACCGACTCGCTCTCAACCTGGCGTGAGAACGATGTGTCCGGACGCTCACGCGGATCGACGTTCCGCAGCAATGTCGTGACGCTGGGGTGGAACAACACACCGATCGGCAAAGACACGCTGACACCGCGCGCCCCGGGCAGTATCAGCATCTCGGTGCCCGATTCACTGCGCGCGGCGTGGCGTCCCGATGCGTCGAGTGCGCTGGTGCTCACGATTGGCATGACCACGCAGACGCCGGGTCCGCGCAAGGTCGCGCGCGACACGACGAAACGCGACAGCACGGCAAAGAAAGACAGCACGGCAAAGCCCGCACCAAAACCCAAGGCCCCCAAACCGCCGCCGCGCGACACGACCAAACGCCCCACCGATCTCAGTGTGGAACTCGAAGATGGCAACGGCCACGCGGTGCGCCTGCCGCTCTCCGAGTTTGGCGTCGTGCGGGTGCCGCTCGAGGCGTACATCTATCGCCGGCGGGGACGCGACAAGACGGTCTTTCCGACGCTGTCCGAGCCGGTCATGCAGACGTACGTCATTCCCGCCGCGGCCTACACCAAAGCGAACGCGGCCTTCGATCCCAATTCGCTGCGCACCATTCGGCTGGTCTTCGACCGGGCGAAAGCGGGAACGATCTACCTCGACGATGTCGGGTTGACGACGCTCAAGCCCTGAGGCAGCGTCGCGTACTCACTCGCATCATGCCCACGCGCATGATGCGAGTGGGAATCAGAAGCCGGTGCGCAGCCCGAAGGTGAGCGTGCGGCCGGCGGTGACGGTGGCATTGTCGGGCGCACCGCGCTGCACATTGAGCAGGTTTTCTCCGCCCAGCAGCACGGACCATTCGCGCGGCAACCGGTAGGTCACGTTGGCGCGCACGCGCGATACGCCACCGTAGTTGAGCCAGTAGCTGCGCAACTGGCGTCCGTTGAGATCCTGATCGCGCGTCGTGTCGCGAAGCGCCTGACCGATGCGCACCCGGTCATACCCCACCCAGTCTTCGGCACGCGTCAACTGCGTCGTGGCCGTCCATTTGTTGGTGGACCAGCTCGCGCTCATGCTGTACGTGCGGGCCGGCACGTCCAGCATGCGATCGCCCAGACGCAAATCTCCGCTGTATCCGCGTGCCAGTTGCGCCACGCGACTGTCCACCAGCGACACCGAGCCGGCCAGCAGCAGGCGGCTGATACTCGACTGCGCTTGCAGCTCCCATCCACGATTGGTGATCGCGCCGACATTCTCCAGCGTATACGACATGCGGCGCACGAACGCGCCGGCGGCATTCAGATACGTGGTGGTTCCGGCAACCGGTTGGATGAGTCCTGACGCCCGCTGGTCGAATCGTGTGACATGCAATGACAGCGCGCGATTCATCAAGACGTCGAATCCCAGTTCCGTACCCGACTGCGACTCAGGCTGCAGGGAGGCGCTGCCACTGTTCACGGAGCGTCCCATCCACGTGCCGCCGCGCGCAATACTCGACGCCGGGCGAATGCCGGTGCCATACGCCGTCCGCAGTTTGTACACGACGCCACCGACATCGCGCACATACGCGGCGCCCAGCATCGGCAGCAGCGAGGTCTGCGCGTTGTCGGTGAATCCCACCGATCGTTCGGCGCGGCCGCCGGCCACGAGATACCAGGCATCACGCCACGCGAGATTGGCCTGCGCCGAGACACCGCCGCTATTGCCCCATCGCGTCACCAAGCCCTGCGCCGCGGCGGGGCGCGCCAACACCTGGGTACTGGTGCCAAAGCCGAGATTGATGCGCGAGGTCGGCGTGAGCCCGAGACCGTCCACCAGCTCGCGCGTGACCGCCTGCTCACCGGCGAGGGTGATCGAAAGCAGGGTTTTTTCATTGAGGTCGTATCGACCCACCGCACGCAGACGCAGCGTCCCGCGATCCGCGCCGCCCTGACCATCGACCAGCGACGCCCCGTACGCCGCAGGCATCGGCAATCCTGCCGTGGACAGCCCTTTCATGCGATAGCCATCCACCCCGACGATCGCGGTGTGCGTCCATCGAAGTGACGGCATCATCGTGGCGGTGCCACCCAGCGTGTACTGCGTCACATCCTGCCCGGTGGCACTGTCGCCGGTCATGGCCGTCGAGTCGAGCGGTGGACGCCGCACGGTGGTATCTGGCGGCGCCGGCGGCTGCGACGAGAGCGCGTTGGACCAGACGTTGGCTCGTGCTCCCGTTCCGGCCGCGTTGAACGACGACTGCATACCACCAAACACGAGACCGTTGCTCGCGTTGGCCTTTTGAATCGAGAGACGCCCGGTGCCCGTGATCACGGCGCGGGACAGCACAAACCGTGCGTCGGCATCGGCCAGCACACGACGTTCCGATGCGCCGGGCACGTAGGCACCGACGGTGCCCAGATTGAATCCGAGGCCGAGCGTGCGACGACCGCTGCCCGCGCGCAGTGAGATACCGTGTTCCTGCACGAACGCATCGCGGGGCGCGTACGCCGTGGCCGCCACTCCGGCAACACTGCTCACCTGCACCGTCGTCTCGCCGGATGGTGCCCCGTCGTGACGCGTGAGGATGTTCACGACGCCGCTGATGGCGTCGGCCCCATACAGTGCCGCGCCCTGCGGACCGCGAATCACTTCGATGCGTTCAATGCGCGACGGATCGAGCTGCGTGACCAACAGCGGGTTGGCCACCTCGATGCCGTCGAGATAGACCTTTGGCGCACTCACCCCAAACGAACTGGCGCCGCGGATGCTGCCATATCGCGCCGACAAGGTGCCGGCCGTGGCACTCCACGTCCAAATCCCGGGCACGGCGAGGTCCAGCGCTTCACCGAGCGACGATGCGCGTTGCCGGGCCAACGTCGCCCCATCTATGACTTCGAGGGCAAAGGGCGATCCCCGATGTGGAGCGCCGTCCGGTGTCCCCGTGACCACCACGCGATCGAGCACACTCGCGCGACGCGATACGGCGGTGGTGGCGGTGGCGGACACCGGCGCCATCGTGGGCCGCGAAGGCGCGAGCACCACCTGGGTGCTCCCGACCACAATGGCCCGCAAAGTGGTCCCGCCCAGCAACGTCTCGAGCACCGCGCCAATCGGCACGCGGTCGAGTGCCAGACAGACCCGTCGGCCGGTGGGGAGAAGTTCGTTGCTGTACGAGAGTTCCACGCGCGCCATGGCGGCGACGCGGTCGAGCGCATCACGGAGTGGTTGATCGGGCAACTTCACTGACACAATGCGGTCGAGCGGGGCGGCCCACGATGACGCGCGGTCGGCAACCGTGACGCGCGACGCACACACCGGTTCGTCGGGGCGCGACGCGGCGGGAAACGCAGCTTGGATGGCACGCGCCGACGCGACCGGGACAACCGCCGCGGCGATCACCCCAGCGACAATGACCCGTCGCATTTGAGAGCGTGCCTGCATGCGCCTCAGGGTATCGTACTGCGTCCCGCCGACCGAAGGATAACCGTATCGCCATGCTGCTCGGCGTCGGCGCCAAGCAGTGCCGCGATGGTGCTGATCATGCGCGCGGAATCGGCCTGTGCCGGCATCGTGACGGTCAGATGCGCCAGCGACGAGTCCGCAACCTGCAGCGTGATGCCGTACCAGCGCTTGAGATCAGACTGGATCTCCGCGATGGAGGCATCGCGATAGGACAACTGACCGCGCGTCCACGCCATGTCTTCCGGCACGACGCCACCACGGGTCACCGCTACGGTACCCGCCGAGACCACGCCACGATCCCCCGCGCGAAGCTCCACCGCGCTGGGTGCGGCCGCGGACGCTTCGCGCACCGCCACAATGCCGTGTGTCACGGCCACCGTGACGCCGCCGGCCGCATCGGTCTTGACCGAAAACGAGGTGCCGACATCCTGAATCTCGGCGCCCGCCGAACGCACGGTGAACGGATGCGCCTCGTCGTGCCGCACGTCGAAGTAGGCCGCGCCCTCGAGGGTGACCAAGCGATCGCCCGTCTCGAAGGACGCCGCCACCGTCAAGCGACTGCCTGGCGCCAGGACCACCGTGCTGCCATCGGACAGCGTGATCGAATCGCGGACCCCAACCGCCGTGGCGATCACCCGCTCGGTCGCGACGCCAGCCGGTGCGCCGGTGAAGGCACGCACGCCGACAATGGCCAGCACGGCCGCCGCGGCGGCAAAGGCCACACGTCCCCACGGTTTGGAACGTGGGGCCATGACACCGACCGGACGCCGAGGCGCGTCGCCGCGCACTACCGTCAGTGGCGGGGCGGCGGTGTCCGTCGCGACCTCGGAGTTGATGGTCGCCCGCACGCGGCGCAGGGCGGCTTCGACGTCGACCGGAGCCGACGCGCCCGATTCCGCCCGATCCGCATGGCTCTTAACGGCGCGAGCCAGCGCAGCGTCTGCAGGGTTGGCGGCCAGCCACGCGTTCACGGCCGCTGCCTCGGCTGGATCGCTTTCCCCCGCCACAAAGCGGGAAAAGGCGTCCCAGTCGGGATCCTGAGCGTTCATGTCCGGCTGACGGGATTCGTCGTGCATGCCCCTTGAACACCGAGAAAGGCCGATACCCTACCCCCACGCGAGCGGGGGCGCATCCGGTATAGTATACCCTGATGTCCCAAGGGACACGTCCGTCCCCGGACGGCCAATTTCCGCACTGGAGCAGCGGATTGGCGACCGGTTGGCCACAGCCTTTCCACCCCTGAACGTGACTGATTCGAACGATCGCGACCTGCTGTCCCGCCTGCGCGGCGGGGATCACGAGGCGTTCGACGCGATCTTCCGTCAGTGGTATGAACCGGTGGTGCGTTCGGCCAATCGTGTGCTGCGCGACACCGGCGTGGCCGAAGAACTCTCGCAAGATGTGTTTCTGGAGTTGTGGCGCCGACGCGAATCACTGGCACCGGACAGCAGCGTCGCTGGATATCTCATGCAGGCGGTGAGAAATCGTGCGCTCAATCATTTGCGACATCTGGCGGTGCAAAAGAAAAGCGCCGTGTATGTCGAAGCGTTGAGCGAACCGTCCGAACACGCCGATGCGCAGGCGCAGGCGTCCGAACTGCAGGTCGCGGTGACGCGCGCGATCGCCGAACTTCCCCCACGCACACGCGAAGTCTTCGTGATGAGTCGTGAGCGCGGTCTCAAGTACAGCGAGATCGCCGCAGAACTTGGCGTGACGGTGAAAGCGGTTGAGGCCAACATGAGTCGCGCGCTACGCATGTTGCGCGAACAGCTTGCGTCGTTCATGCCGGGACCGTCGGACGAGACGTAGGGTCTGGCCTGATTCACGTGTCTGCATGATGTCACACAGATTGCATCTGTTGGCGGCGATGCCGTGATGTCCACTGCCACTCGCGCCAACCGCACCGAGGATTCCCCCCATGTCACGCACACGTCTGCTTGCGATCGCGCTGACCACATCGGCTGTAGCACTGGCCGCATGTAATGACTCCACGAGCCCGGATCTCGTCTCGCTTGGTGCGGCGTTCAGTACGGCGCCCGCCGGATTCTCCGAAGTGAGCAGCAGCTTTGCGGGCGGAGATGCTGCGGCGGCCGGACTTCCGTGGCATCCGGAACGCGGCCGCGGCGGTATGGGCGGTCCTGGTGGCCCGGGCATGGGCGGTTTCATGGGCGGCGGCATGGACGCCAACTTTCTTGGTGGCATCGCACCCGGTCGCGGCGCCGATCACGGTCCGTTTGCGACGCGTGACACCACCGGATGCACGTTCTCGAGTGCCACCGGCGACATCACCTGCGGTCCGACGACGCGCGGCGGCCTGACCATCACACGCATTCTCTCGTACAAGACGGCCAACGGCACGGCGCAGTCGCGAATTGACAGCACCACCAACTCCGTCCGCACACAAGTGACCGCCAATGGTACCGTGTCGCGCCGCGACAGTGTCACCGCGACCGTCAGCAACAGCTCCGATCGCACGGTCACTGGTCTCGCAGCGGGCAGCACACTTCGCACGGTCAACGGCAAGTCGCGCGGCACCGAAAACGCATCGGGCAAAACGCGTGACGGCAAGGCGTTTACCGCGGTGCGCACGGCGGGCGATACAACAACCGGTCTGACCATTCCCGTCGAGAATGGCCGCCCGACCTATCCCACGGCCGGCACGGTCGTGCGCGGCATGAAAGTGGTGATGACGGTCGATGGAACCAGCCGGACATCGGAGCGTCGTGAAGTGATCACGTACAACGGTTCGGCAACGGCCACGCTCGTGATCACGCATGATGGGCAGACGAAGACGTGCAGTCTGCCACTGCCGGTGGGACGTCCATCCTGTCAGTAGTACCACATCGCATCACGCCGCACGCATCGCGCAGCGGCCGGTGTACGTGCAGGGCCATGTGACGTAGGGCCACCGCGGAGGGGCGGTGGGGCAAGAACCCCGGGCGCGCGAGGCATCGCGAGTCCGGGGTTCTGTCGTCGGTGCATCGCGCGAGGCGCGCACCGGTGATGTTCGCAGCCGCTGATGCGTGCAGCCGGTCGTCAGCGAATCCGCACGCCCACGCGATGCGAGATCGGTCGCCCGCCACGCATGGGCTCCATCGCGTAATCGAGTGAATACCGATCGATGGTCACGCCGACGCCGGCGGTGTACAGCGACTCGTCGCGTTCACGCGGCAACCGGAAACCCTGTCGCACAGTGAACGAGACCCCTTCCACCGGCACGTATGCCAGCTCCGCGCCACCCGCCGGACGAACGAACAGGTCGCCTTCGAGGGTGAGTCCGGTCTGCGCGCCGATATCCCAGTGTGGCGACACGGGCCGATAGCCGGAAAAGCCGACGCCGATGCGTCGCGGCAAGGTGCCCATCACGCCATCGATGCGCGGACCCACCCCAAGGTTTTGCACGACCACGCCAAGCGTGCCCGGGCCGAGTGCGCGCTGCATGCCAATATCGAAGACCACCGTGCCATCATGCGACGCGCCCACGCGGTCTTCCGCGTACTTGATATTCGCGCCAAGCCGGAATCCCTTGATCGTGCGCGCCAGCCCGAGTGTCAACGCGGTGCTGGTGGCGGACACACCGCCGCTGTCGGAGAGATGCGTGCCGCCCGGCTTGACGACATCGGCGTACGACGCACCGTCGGCCGCCAGATAGCTCACGAACTGCGCGCCGATACCGACGGTGACCGATCCGGCCGTGCTGACGGTCGCCATCGAGCCGGCCGTGCCATGCGATCCGTATTGCTGCATCGAGATCGCCGACCCACGCGAGAACGACAACATGCCGGGATTGTAGAACATCGCATCGCCGTCATTCGACGCAATGCCAGCGTTGCCAAGCGCTGCGATACGGGCGCTGGCCGGCAATCGGAGCACCAGTGGCCCCTCGCCACGGGGTTGCGCGGCGAGCGGCGACACCGCAACGGCAGCACTGGAGAGCAGGCACAACACGGCGGCGCCAAACGGGCGGCCAAGGGCGCGGATCGGTCCAATCACGCGCCCGCCAGGGGGAAGGTCTTGCGAATTGTTGGAGTCATGCGTCAAATGAACGCGATGATCCCCACCCTCGCCAGCGCACAGGGACCCAACGCGGCACCGGCTCCCGCTCCCACATCGGACGGGACGAGCAGTGCCGCCGCTGCAGTCACCACGAAACGACCGGGCTGGCAGCTTGGACCGCGCACGCCGCAGACGCGCGGAATGGTACTGCGCCGTGTCGGGCGATGGTTGCTCACACGCGCGGGGTGGCAATTCGAGGGCGAATGGCCCGATCTGCCCAAGTTCGTCACGATCGTCGCGCCGCATACCTCCAACTGGGATTTCCCCGTCGGCCTCGCGGCCAAGTGGGCGATGGGGCTTGATGCGCACTGGTGGGGCAAGGACACGCTGTTTCTGCCGCCACTCGGATGGTTCATGCGCGCCAACGGCGGTCTGCCGGTCGATCGCAAGAACAGTTCCAAAGTGGTGGGCAAGACCATTGAAGAAATGAACGAGCAGCCGCAGTTCGTGCTTGTGCTGGCACCCGAAGGCACACGCCGCAAAGTGACCAACTGGCGCAGCGGATTCTGGCACGTGGCGAAAGGCGCCAACGTGCCGATTGTCTGCGTCGCCTTCGACTGGTCGCGCAAGGTCATTCGTGTGGGCCCGACCACCATGCCGGATGAGGCAGACCCGGTCGACGGCATCGCACGCATCCGCAGCTACTACGCCGACGTGCGCGGGTACGACCCGTCACAGCAGACGTAACACCGTCGGCGGCACGTCGGCACCATCAGACGTCAGCGATCAACCAGCACCAACTCGCGCGTGCGGGTGATCGACTGCCCGGAGTGAAGATCACGCACCTCGAGCGTGAGCAGATAGCGCCCGCGTTTGGCGCCACCGAGATCGAGCCGCAACTGTTCGACGAACACGGGCACGGCACTGATGGTGCGATCGTACTCCACGGCGACGCGATCGGTGCCACCGGCGCGCGTGACGGCACCGCGAACGCCATTGCTGATGCGCGCCGCCACCCCCTTGAGTCCCGTCGGCTCGACGCGCTGCACCGCGATCGACACGCGATAGGAGGCGCTGCCGTCCACCACACGCGGTTCGTACACCTCCCACAACAATTCCAACGGGCGACCGACCCGAATGGCATTGCCCGTCACCGGGACGATGGTGAAGTCACTCCATCGGGTGTCTGCCGCTGCGGTGGTCGGTGCCGTGAGCGTGGTCGCAATAAGCAGATCACTGCTGCCAAAACCGGCCCGCGAAAAGCCGGTGACATCACGAATGGCGCGCGCCACGCGAATCGCATCGGTTTCGAGCGCCTCGACGCGCAAGAACGCGGCGGTCGCCGGTATGCGCGTGCGCCACGTGCGAGCGGCCAGCACCAGCGTGTCTTTTTCGCCGGTGCGCACGCGGTCGGTCACCCGCGTTTGCACATTGCCCGACGCGTCCACCGCAAAGACGCCCGTCCGCAGCACCGTCGTGTCGGCGGGCGACGCGCTGCGCAGTGCACCGGCACGAATGCCGGCGAACACCGCAACATCGATGGAGTCAGTCGCACCTCGGAAGCGCGCCACCTGCACGGCGAGGCTGTCCACGCCACGTCGCATCACCGGGACGTTTTCCCAGATGGCGGGTCGCTTCAGTTTGTTCGGCTCCAGCATGTTGGAGCGATAGAACTGCGTCAGACTCGCCGTGCCAATGGTTGGCGGGTGATTGAAGAAGAAGTTGAGCCCGACGCGCCGGTACATCCAGGAGAGGAGCTCGGGACTGTGGGTACTGATCACATCGGGCGGTCCCCAGCGGATGAGGATCTCACCGCGATCGGTGTCCGCGCCGCGTTGGCGCACTTCCTCATTCGTCCAGAGCAAGTCCGCGTACACCACACGCGCCCTGAACTCATCGAGCACCGGATTGTCGTCCAGGAGGAGCGTGGGGCTGGCGACATTCCAGTACATACCGGACAGTTGCTCCTTGGCGGGTGCCGAGAGCGTGTCGAAGAACGTCTGCTGCAACGTGGGCAGCAGTCGCGACAGCGACATCAGATGTTCGCGCTCCGGTTTCGGCAGTCGCGCGAATCCCGAATCGAATGCAACACTCGCGCGGTCCGAGTGGCCCAAACGATGCTCGGCCAGGCCGAGCGCCAACCACGGCCAACGCTGCGCCGGACGGAGTACGGACTGCCGACGCGCGACCCCGGCGAGTTCCTCCCACCGATCACGTTCGGCAAGCGCCATGGCCTCGTGGCGAAGCGCCAGCTCGTTGTCGGGGTGCAGCTCGCGCGCCCGGCGAAAATACTGCAGTGCTTCACGGTGCAGATAGTCGCCGAGCGGCGGTGCATACAACCGCGTGGCATCGTCGATATACACACGAAACTTGTACGGCTCGAGCACGAAATCCGTGAACGTGTAGCCGAGCTGCTGAATCTCGTATCGTCGATTGGCCATCGGCTCGTAGCGACGCCAGAGCAAGAGCCCGATGGCATCGCTGCTTTCGGAGACCGAGAGGGAATCGCCGTTCCGCTCCGCCCGCTCGAGCGCCCCCTCCTGTGCGCGCTTGGCCATCGTGAGGCTGGTGAAATTCGAGCCCCACAGATGGTTGCCATAGTGCACGGCGTATCGCGCGCTGTCGGGCGCCAGATGCATCGCACGCGCCAGCGAGCTCTCCGCTGCGATGATGCGTTGCGGCACCCCGCCTGGCATGATGCCTTTGCGCCAGTGCGCCCTGGTCCACGCCGAGAGCAGCATGCCGTATTCGTGCCAGAGGACGGCGTCCTGCGGCGACTGTGCGGTCGCGTCGCGCAACACGGCGACCGCACCCGCCGTATCCGCACGCTGCAACCGCGTCTGGGCGTCCGACAGCGCCGCTGCGCGCGCTTCGGCGCGCGCGCGATCGGGGAGCTCGGGGGCGGGCGCCTGCGCCCGAAGCGACGTCGTCATCATCACCGCCAGCGCAGCGGCGAGCGACGATGGGACGACGAAACCAACGCGCCACCGGTGGCAGCGAACGAGCGACGCGAGCAGACGAATCATGGTGCCGTGCTGGAGGTCATTGCCGTGCACCGTGAGGACGCGCCCCGACGATGGCTGCGGAGACTGGACACCCTGCGGAGTGTACTGGGTTTCCCCGCGTCCGTCGACGGCAGAGCGGCAGTTGGCCCCGCGGGCTTCCGCCGGACTGCCCCGCGACGATCTTTGGCCGATGCTCTCTCCGCGTCATCCCGCTCCACGGCACCGTCTCGTCCCCGTGCGCCGTTTGTTCGCCCTGCTTGGGACCATCGCCGCGTGCACGGCGCCTGTCCGCGCCCAACGCGCGCCGGACGATTCGCTCACGACCGCGCGTGCCGTGCGAGCCACGACGCCGCCCGACATCGATGGACGCGACAATGATGCGGTCTGGCGACTGGCCCCGACGATCTCGGCGTTTCGGCAATTCGATCCCGGCGAAAACCTCCCCACCGAGTTTCGTACGGAAGCGCGTGTCGCATTCGACGAGCGCAATCTGTATGTGCTCGTGCGCGCCTTCGATCCGCATCCGGACAGTATCCAGACGCTGCTCAGCCGTCGCGATGTGAAGACGGCGAGCGATCAGCTCAAGATCATCATCGATGCGTACAAGGACCGGCGCAGCGGTGTGGAGATGGCCGTCAATCCGGCCGGTGTCAAACGCGACTACTCGATCTACACCGACATCACCGAGGACCTGACGTGGGATGGCGTGTGGGATGTCGGCACACGCATCGACAGCGCAGGATGGGTGGCCGAGTTCCGGGTGCCGCTCAGTCAACTGCGCTTCACGGACAAGGATGTGCAGGAGTTCGGATTCGGTATCTGGCGCGATATTGCGCGGCGGAACCAGCGCGACGCGTGGCCCGCGTATCGCCCGTCACGACGCACCCTGATGTCACAGCTCGGCACGCTCACCGGGCTTGATGGCATTCGCACGCCGCGTCGACTGGAACTGCTGCCGTATACCGTCACCAAGTCGGTGCCCAACCCGGCCGCGCGATCGGGTGGTGAACATGGTGAACTGGCGGGTGGCGTCGACCTCAAGGCCGGACTCGGTTCCCATGTGACCGTCGACGCGACGGTCAATCCCGATTTCGGTCAAGTCGAAGCGGATCCGGCGGTACTCAATCTCAGCGCCTTTGAAATCCGTTTTGACGAACGTCGTCCGTTCTTTCAGGAAGGGGCCGGCTTGTATCGGTGTGGGGGACCGTGCGAAGGCATCTTCTACACGCGGCGCATCGGACGCACACCGCAGCTGCGCGGAACGACCGATCCCGCCTTCACCAACATCACCGCCGCCGCGAAGGTCACCGGACGGTTTGACAACGGCGTGGCGTTTGGCCTGGTCAATGCGCACACCGAGCGCGTGCGCGGATTGGGCGGCAGCACCATCGAACCGCAGACCAACTATCTCGTGGCGCGTGCGTTGCGCGAGATGCGCGGCGGCCGATCGCAGCTCGGCATGCAACTCACCGATATGCGTCGTCAGCGCGACGGCGCCACCGACGACATCTTGCGCCGCTCCGCCACCACCCTGTTGCTGCAGGGGTTTCATCGTTTTGCGCGCGACCG
>JAGNMU010000484.1 GCA_017991005.1 Gemmatimonadaceae bacterium
TGTGCGAGCCCGTAATCTGGATGCCGCCGACCACGGGCTCGTGGTGCAAGCTCCAGTACAACAGCGGTGTTGGCACGACGCCGACATCCACGACATCGACGCCACTGTCGGTCAGACCGCGTACCAGTTCGTCTCGCAGCAGGTCGCCACTGGGGCGATTGTCCCGCCCGACGGCGACGGCTCCGCGAATATTCTGGGTGCCAAGATACGCCGCATAGCCCCGTCCGAGCGCATACGCGACCTCGGCCGTCAGGTCCGTGCCGACGATGCCGCGAACGTCGTACTGGCGAAAAATGGTCTGGCTGATCGACATGCGGAGATGGGAATGGGGCGAGTTAGCGCTGCACGCTGGCGGTGCTGAACGGGGCGGGTCGTACCGGCGCCTTCAACGCCGGGGCGCCAGACTTGGCATTCGTCACGACTGCCAGCCGCGCGAACCGGGCGACCGGCGTGGGAAAGACGCCGAGCAACAGCAGCAGCAACGCGCAGGCGCCCACCAATCCCGAGGTCAGCGCGTGCGAGGATGGGACCGCGTGCGATTCCGGTCGGGGTCGCATGAACATCGAGGCGATGACCCGAAGGTAGTAGCCCGCCGAGATCACGCTACTGAGCACAAGCACGATCGCCAGTTGCGTTTGTGGCACCGATGCCTGGAGCGCGGACTGCAGGAGGTACCACTTGGCAAAGAAGCCCATGCCGCCCACCAGCGGCATTCCGAGGAACGCGAGGAGAAAGACCGCCATGGCGATGGCGAGCGACGGACGCACCAACCAGAGGCCGGCCAGATCGTCGATCGTGGGCGACCGATCACGCCCGTCGTTGACGGTGATCAGCACCCCGAAGATGCCCATGGTCGCGAGCGAATACGAGATCGCGTAAAACACCAACGCGGCGGTCCCGGCTCCGGAGTTCACGACGATCGAGACCAACAGGTAGCCCGCGTGGGCCACGCTCGAGAACGCCAGCAGTCGCACCAGGTTCTTCTGCGAGAGCGCCAGCACGTTACCGAGGACCATGGTCACCGCGGCAAGCCACCACACGACGGCGTGCCAATGCGCGGCTGCTCCCGTCAACGCCTCCGACATTACGCGTACGAACGCGGCGAAGGCGGCCGTTTTCACGACGGCGGCCATGAAGGCGGTCACGGGCAGCGGCGCGCCGTCATAGACGTCTGGTGTCCACAGATGGAATGGGGCCAGCGCGACTTTGAACGCGAACCCTACCAGAAGGAGTCCCATGGCGATCAGGAACATGGGCGACAGCTGCGGATTCGCCGTGACCCAGGCGCCGATATCCACAAGGCGCGTGCTGCCAGTGGCGCCGAACAGCAGTGCCATGCCGTACAGCAAGAATCCGGTGGAAAACGCGCCAAGCAGGAAGTACTTCACGGCGGATTCCGCGCCGCGTGCACTCCGCCGATTGACGCCAGCCAGCACATAGACGGCCAGCGACATGAGCTCGATGCCCAGGAAGATGAACATCAAGTCGCGCGCCGCCGCCATCACCATCATGCCACTCGCCGCGAGCAGCATGAGCACCGGCACCTCGGGGCTGTAGGCGCCGCTGCGCGCATGATCGGCTTCGAGGAGAATGAGCGACAGCGCCGTGCCGCCCAGCACAATCAGATCGATGGCCCAGCGGAATCCATCGCCGGCAATTCGCTGATCGGGCGAGCCCGACGCGCCGTCACCCCAGGCGATGATCACGACGACCGCCACCAGCAGACACAGCACCATGCCGAACCGTGCCAGGACGCCGGTGCGTTCGGCACCTTCGGCACTGCCGGGCACATTGCCCTGCCGATGCCAGACGGTGGCCAACAACAACGCCATGGCGCCGGCACACAGAAACAACTCGGGCGCCAGCGCCTGGAGAATCGAACCAGGAGACACGAGATCGCCCATCGTCACGGACTCGGAGAAAGAGAGGCCTGCGCCGGCGCGGCGTTGGGTCCGAAGCGCGCCGCTTCGACGATGCTGCGCGAGACGCGATCAATGCGCGTGAGTACGGGGGCCGGGGCGACGCCCATCCACACGATCCCAACGGCAAAGATGCTCATCACAGCGAGTTCACGCCGGGACAGGTCTGCGAGTGCGCGATTGGGCGCGCCATCCAATCGGTCGAACAACACCCGTTGTAACGCGCGCAATCCGTAGACAGCGGCGAACACGACGCCGGTGGTTGCGATGATGGCCAGCACCGGGCGTTCGCCATACGTGCCCAACAGCACCAAGAATTCGCCTACAAATCCGTTGGTGCCAGGCAACCCGATCGTGGACAGCACAGCCAGGGTGAACATCACGCTGAATGCGGGCACGACACGCGCCAGTCCGCCGAAGTCACGCATATCGGTGGTGCCCCGGCGATCCTGCAACATGCCCAGCAGCAAAAACAGCGCGCTCGTCGTGATGCCGTGATTCACCATGATCATCACCGCACCTTGCACGCTCTGCTGCGTGAGCGCGAAGGTGCCAAGCATGATGAAACCGAGGTGACTAATGGAACTGTAGGATACCAGCCGTTTCGCATCCGTCTGCGACATCGCCACCATCGCGCCGTACACGATGGCGACCACCGAGAGGACGAGAATGACCTCTTGCACCACCGGGTGCGTGGCGGCGGCTGGAAAGAGCGGAATGGCGAATCGCAGAATCGCGTAGACGCCGACTTTGAGCCCGAGGGTGACCGCGGCGAAGGTTGGCGCGCTCCCCTGTGCATCCGGCAGCCACGTATGAAACGGGATCAACGCGGACTTGACGGCGAACGCGAGGAAGAACGCCGTGAACATCCACAACTGCGTGGACAGGTCGAGCCGAATCTGCAACAGATCGTCGAGATGGAGCGAGGTGGCGCCTCCCATGTTCCAAAGCGCCAGAATGGCGACCAGCATGAGCAACGAGCCGACCAGCGTAAACAGTACGTACCGCAGGCTTGCACGCGCCGCCGCACCGGTTCCCCAGATCCCGATGATGAAGTACGTGGGAATGAGCATCAGCTCCCACGAGAGATAGAAAAGCAGCAGATCAAGCGAGACCAAGACGCCGATCAAGCCGGCCGTCAGCAACAGCACCAGCGCACCAAACGCCGGCGTTCGTACGCGGACGTTGTTCCAGGCGCCAAGAAGCGAGAGCGGCATCAGGATCGCGGTCAACACCACCATCGGCATCGACAGCCCGTCAACGCCCACACTGAAGGTGGCGCCCAGGTCTACCAGCCACGGCAGGTCCACCCGTGCCTGCCAGCCGACCACGGCGGGATCGAAGCAGATCCACAGCATCAGGCCGAGCACGGCTTCGACACCCAGCGCGGCGAGCGTCAACACCCGTGCATCGGGTCCACCACTCGGCGCTTCCCCACCCGTCTCATCACGGGAGACGTCGCGTCCGAGCAGCCGGACGAGCAGCGCCGAGACCACCGGGACCACGAGGAGAGCGGGCAGCATCCATTGGGCCGCACCCATCGAGAGCAGAAGATTTCGCATCATCAGCTCAGCGAGAGGGCGGCGATGACCACGAGGGCGCCCGCTGCGATCAACCACGCGTACTTGCCCACGTCACCATCCTGGAACCGACTGCCAAACACCGACGCCGTCCACGCGAGCAGCGTGCCGCCGCCGGACATGGTGCGATCCACGC
>JAGNMU010000485.1 GCA_017991005.1 Gemmatimonadaceae bacterium
CGATCGACATTCCTCCGGTCGCGGGCACCGACGACGACGAAAAGCCCACCGCCCGAAAGGCGGACGACGGCGAGAAATTCTCGGCCCTCGCATTCAAACTGATGACCGACCCGTTCGTTGGCCAGCTGACCTTCATCCGCGTGTATTCGGGTGTGCTGAACTCCGGCGACACCGTCTACAACGCGATCAAGGGTCGCAAGGAGCGGATTGGCCGACTCCTGCAGATGCGTGCGAACGAGCGCGAAGAGATCAAGGAAGTGCGCGCCGGCGACATTGCCGCGTGCGTGGGCCTGAAGGACGTCACCACGGGCGAAACCCTGTGCGACCCCGAAGCTCCGATCATGCTCGAGCGCATGGAGTTTCCCGAGCCCGTGATCTCGCAGGCCGTCGAGCCCAAGACGAAGGCCGACCAGGAGAAGATGGGCATTGCGCTGGGTCGCCTGGCGCAGGAAGACCCGTCGTTCCGTGTGCGCACCGATGAAGAGTCGGGCCAGACCATCATCTCGGGCATGGGCGAGCTCCACCTCGAGATCATCGTCGACCGGATGAAGCGTGAATTCGGTGTCGAGGCGTCGGTGGGCAAGCCGCAGGTCGCGTACCGCGAGACGATCCGCAAGACCGTCGACGAAGTCGAAGGCAAGTTCGTCAAGCAGTCGGGTGGCCGCGGCCAGTACGGTCACGTCGTGCTGAAGATCGAGCCGCTGCCCCCGGGCGGTGCCGGGTTCGAGTTCGTCGATGCCATCAAAGGTGGCGTGGTGCCGCGCGAATTCATTCCGGCGGTGCAGAAGGGCATCGAGGAAACGCTGCCCACCGGTGTGCTCGCGGGCTATCCTGTGGTCGACGTGAAGGCGACGCTGTTCTTCGGTTCGTACCACGACGTCGACTCGAACGAGAATGCGTTCAAGCAGGCGGGTTCGATGGCCTTCAAGGAAGGCATGCGTCGCGCATCGCCGGTTCTGCTCGAGCCGATGATGGCGGTCGAAGTCGAGACACCGGAAGACTACGCCGGCACCGTTATGGGCGACCTCTCGTCACGTCGCGGCATGGTCCAAGGCATGGAAGACATGGCGGGTGGCGGCAAGGCCATCCGTGCCGAGGTGCCCCTGGCCGAAATGTTCGGGTATTCGACCACGCTGCGTTCGCTGACGCAGGGCCGTGCGACCTACACGATGGAATTCAAGCAGTACGCAGAAGCGCCGAAGAACGTGGCCGAGGCCATCATCTCCGCGCGCACCAAATAATCAGCCGTCAAGCAACGCTCTTTGAATCTGGAGAAAAGTAATGGCCAAGGGTAAGTTCGAACGCACCAAGCCGCACGTGAACGTGGGCACGATCGGTCACGTGGACCATGGAAAGACGACGCTGACGGCGGCGATCACGACGGTGCTGTCGTCGAAGTTCGGAGGCGAGGCGAAGGGGTACGACCAGATCGACGCGGCGCCGGAAGAGAAGGCGCGCGGGATCACGATCAACACGGCGCACGTGGAGTACGAGACGAAGTCGCGTCACTACGCGCACGTGGATTGCCCGGGGCACGCGGACTACGTGAAGAACATGATCACGGGTGCGGCGCAGATGGACGGGGCGATCCTGGTGGTGTCGGCGGCCGACGGTCCGATGCCGCAGACGCGCGAGCACATTCTGCTGGCGCGCCAGGTGGGAGTGCCGTACATCATCGTGTTCATGAACAAGTGCGACATGGTGGATGACGCGGAGCTGCTCGAGCTGGTGGAGATGGAAGTGCGCGAGCTGCTGAGCAAGTACGAGTTTCCGGGCGACGACACGCCGATCATCAAGGGGTCGGCGAAGCTGGCGCTGGAAGGCGACAAGGGCGAGCTGGGAGAAGAGGCGATCCTGAAGCTGGCCGAGGCGCTGGACACGTACATTCCGGAGCCGCAGCGAGCGGTGGACGGGGCGTTCCTGCTGCCGATCGAGGACGTGTTCTCGATCTCGGGTCGTGGCACGGTGGTGACGGGCCGGGTCGAGCGCGGTGTGGTGAAGGTTGGCGAAGAGATCGAAATCGTGGGCATCCGGCCGACGGTGAAGACGACGTGCACGGGCGTGGAGATGTTCCGCAAGCTGCTGGATCAAGGGCAGGCGGGGGACAACGTGGGTGTGCTGCTGCGGGGCACGAAGCGAGAGGACGTGGAGCGTGGTCAGGTGCTGGCCAAGCCGGGTTCGATCACGCCGCACACGAAGTTCGAGTGCGAGGTGTACGTGCTGAGCAAGGAAGAGGGCGGCCGCCACACGCCGTTCTTCAACAACTACCGCCCGCAGTTCTATTTCCGAACGACGGACGTGACGGGCTCGGTGGTGTTGCCCGAAGGCACCGAGATGGTGATGCCTGGGGACAACATCAAGATGGTCGTGACGCTGATTGCGCCGATCGCAATGGAGCAGGGTCTGCGCTTCGCGATTCGCGAGGGCGGCAAGACCGTGGGTGCCGGCGTCGTCGCTAAGGTGATCGAGTAAGCTGAGCCGCGGTTGGTCGCGGTGGTCGAGTCTGGGGTATAGGGGCATAGCTCAACTGGCAGAGCGTCGGTCTCCAAAACCGAAGGTTGGGGGTTCGATTCCCTCTGCCCCTGCCAATCCCGGCCGGCCCGGCGAATCAGTGTGATGAGCGGGCGGACAAGCATGTCGAATCAGAGCGTCGAAGTCGTCTCCAGCGCCGCCGACCGGGTCAAGGTGGTCCTCGCGATCGCGGCCGTGGTGGCCGGTCTCGCGGGGTTCTACCTGTTGTCCCAGCAACCGGCCATCGCGCGGGTCGCATCGGTGCTCGTGGGTCTCGCGGTGGGTGCGGGCATCGCCTACACCTCCGGGCCGGGTCAGCGGTTTTTCGCGTTTGCGCGTGACGCCTGGGCTGAAACCCGTCGTGTCGTCTGGCCGGATCGCAAGGAAACGACCCAGGTCACCCTGATCGTGTTCGCGTTCGTGATTGCCATGGCGCTGTTCCTCTGGATCGTCGACAAATCTCTCGAGTGGGTGTTGTACGACCTGATCCTGGGCTGGAAGAAATAGATGACCAAGCGCTGGTATGTCGTCCATGCTTATTCGGGCATGGAAAAGAGTGTGGGTCGTGCCCTGCAGGAGCGTGTCGAGCGCGCCGGCATGCAGGACAAGTTCGGCAAGATTCTCGTCCCGACCGAAGAAGTGGTCGAGATGAAGAACGGTCAGCGCACGATCACCGAGCGCCGCTTCTTCCCTGGCTATGTGCTCGTCGAGATGGACATGACCGACGACACCTGGCACCTCGTGAAGAGCACCGCCAAGGTCACGGGCTTCGTCGGCGGCACGGGTACGCGCCCTGCCCCGATCTCCGAGAAGGAGGTCGAGAAGATCATGGCGCAGATGCAGGAAGGCGTCGAAAAGCCGAAGCCCAAGGTCCTGTTCGAGGTTGGCGAAATGGTGCGCGTCAAGGACGGCCCGTTCACCGATTTCAACGGCAACGTCGAGGAAGTCAATTACGAAAAAAGCCGTGTCCGGGTGTCGGTGACCATTTTCGGTCGTGCCACGCCGGTCGAGCTCGAGTTCGGTCAGGTCGAGAAGCTCTGACCACACCATGGATGCGTGTTGCATCCGTGTCGCGTCCGCGTCCGCGTCTGCCGTCGTGCAGGTGCGGTGC
>JAGNMU010000486.1 GCA_017991005.1 Gemmatimonadaceae bacterium
GCCCCGGAGCTAGTGGCTATTCGGTCTGATCCATGTCCACCTGTCCGCTCAACCGGCGCGACAGATGCGACCAGCTCATGCCCACGGCGAGCAGCAGCGACGTGCACACCAGCACCACGTAGGTGATACCGCGGCCCGAACTGGCACTCACGATGCCGAAGTCGAGCAGCAGCCACACCAGTCCGCCCGAGATGGCCAACACCAGCGCCGATCCGGCGAGTCCGATGGAGCGACGGGTTGCGGTGAGAAAGACCGCCCAGCCGGCCAGCAGTGCGATGCCCGTGAGGAATTTGACCGACGCGTGTCCGGTGGATGGTGTGCCGTTGATCAGCGGCGCCACGGTCCAGTGGTAGTACGACTTGCCTTCGGGATTGTAGGTGGAAAACACCAGCACCAGCGCGGACAGTGCGCGCAGTGCGATACCGCCGAAGCTCGGGCCGTTGGCCATGGATGCGGGAGAGTCAGGAGTGTGAGAACGTCGAACCGACTTCGATCGATACCGATGCGAACCCGGTGCGATAGCAAGCTATCAGGTGGCGCGTGCCCGGGTGCGCGTGGTCAGGCGGCGCACCACGGCCGCCAGACACCAGAGCGCCACGACCAGCACCAGCAGGAACTTGACGCTCGCGCAGATGGTCGCCAGATGCGCGAGTGTATCTGACGCCCCGTGGTCGATCATGCGCCACAGGAGCAGGTTTTCGGCGGCGTCGAGCGGGATGCAGAGCAGCACCGCGCGCCGCGCCACGGCGCCGAATCGATCGAACCCGCCCGTTGGCGGGGTGCGCAGCAGCAACGCCGCGCCCGTGTAGAACATCAGCGGATACGCGATGAGAAACACGAAGTCCACGCCCAGACTCACCTTGGCCGTTTCGAGCACACTGGCCGCGTCCCACGTGGACAGGTACGTACTGGCGCGCGCGGCCGACCAGGCCAGTTCGTAGCCCACGATGCCACCCGGCGCCCCCTCGATGCGGAGCGCGCTGTCGAAGCCGCGAAGCTGCAGCATGAGGATGGCGGAGAGGGTGGCGAAGAACAGCCAGAGAAGTGCGCGCACGACGTGGGGTGAGAGGATGTGCCGCGTGTGCCGCGGCCTGATGACCATCTGGTTCGTGGCTGAACGACGCGATCAGCTTCCGGGTTTCGCCACCATGCACCAGACGGCAAAGAGCAGCGGCACGGTAGCGATCCAGCCGGTGATGTTCCAGCGATGATAGACGCGGGCAAGCTGCCTGTCATCGGCGGGATCAGTGTGCAGCATCACCCGCTGGGCCGGGACCAGTACAATCAGCCACACGAGTGTCGAGAGGGCCAGCGCGATCACGGCCAGGCGAATCCACGGGGTGTCCCAGATCGGGAATCCGCGGCCTATGGCCAGTGCGATCCCGGACCCCACCAGCAGCCCGCCGCCGCCAAAGGTGAAGAGCCAATCGGTGAGCACGATGGCATGCGCGGCCGCACGAAAATCGTGGGTGGCGCGTACACGAAAGAGGACTCCGGACCAGACACCGGTCACGATCACGTTGCCGACGAACAGGATCGCGGCGACGAGGTGGAGGGTTTTGAGGGTGGCGAGGGTGCCGGGCGTCACGCGCGGATGGTGGGATTGTCAACGCGAGCCATATCCTGCGAGCCCTTAGTGCTCCCTGTGCGCCTCGAGCATTGTGAGCGCATCTTCGAAGTATCGCGCGTGCGTGACGCGCAGGGCACCTTCGTCGTGCGCCTCCAAAATCACGACCTCGTTCTCGACACCGGTCGAGCGAAGCCGAAGTTCGAGGTCCAGTCGCTCCGCACTGGCCACTGATCGTTCAGAATCCGCGAAAGAACGAAGTCCGACAATCTGGCCGGCGCGACGGTCGTATTGGATGAGAAAGATCATCGGACGCTAGGGTTCGTTGGAGAAAAGTCGATCAGCTCTTTGAAGCATCTCGACAAGCTGCGCATGGAACACCGTCAGGTCGCCTTGCAGATCGGCTACTTCTCTGAGGTGCTCATGGTCGATGATCTTGCTATCGAGCGCCTCAAACTCGCGGATCGTCTCGGACAATCCATCGAGTGTACTCCGAAAACTTGGATCACCGCCGCCGTACTTGAGTTCGATACCCAACCTGTCAGAGAGGCGTTCCGAAAGCCCGGCCCATAGATTTTGCAGCGTTGTGTGAATCTGCACCTCAACGGGACGATCCGCGATCCAGACGACCAAATGGATTCGCGGTAGCCGTGACTCGGCGTGCGACGGCGGTCAATCAACTCGTGTTGTGGAAACAGCCAGGAAAGGCGGGATACAACATTTTGCTGGTCGCGGATAGTTCCAACGACGATACGACAACCCGCGATATCCTGCATTTGAGACAAGCGGATCGATTCGCGCCGAAGTTTATCCACGATCGCGGTGGTCGACTTCGCGGATCGCCCCGTGGGTGTAAGCTCGAGCTCTTGCCGAATGGCCGCCATGACGGCTTCGTACGACTCAGCGAAAGTCTGCCGATACGCGTCCAACTCTCGAAGGTCTCCCTCTGAGAACTGTCCGGCTTTCAGCCGCTCGCCCAGCCGGTCAATCTGTGACTTGCTCACCATGGTACACCGAAAAGAATCTGTGATCGCTCCGACGCGCAATCCATCCAATACGAACTCCGGCATGAAACGGCGCGCGTTTCTGACGCGGTTGGGTCTGGGACTAGCGTCGGCAGCCGCTCTCGGTGCGTTCCCTGTTGGCCTGTCGGCATCTGCCAGCGGAGCGCGGCGCCGCTCCTACGAGTTCGTCTTCGCCCGCCTTCGCTACGACTCGGGCGACTGGGACTACAATCCCAAAGTCTGCGCGAACATGCTGGACGCAGTGCTGCAGTACACCGACATCCCGGTCAATCAGCAGGAGATCGTGATCACGGCCGACTCCGCTGAGCTCTCGGCGTTTCCGTTTCTGTTCATGACGGGGCACAAGCTGGTGCGCTTCAGCGAAAAGGAGCGGCAGGGGCTCGTGCGCTATGTGGAGAACGGTGGGTTGCTGTTCAGCGACGACTGCAACCACGATGTGAACGGGTTGTACTCCAAGACGTTTGAAGCCGAGATGGTGAAGGCGTTCGGGCCCAATCCGATGCCCAAGTTGCCGCTCACCCATCCGCTGTACTCGAGTTTCTTTGCGTTCCCCGGCGGGCCGCCGCGCACCACGCACGAACTCAATGGGTGGGGCGACAACATCGTGCACGATTATCTGCGCGGGGTGGAGCGGCGCGGCCGATTGGGCGTGCTGTACTCCAACAAAGACTACGGTTGCGAGTGGGACTACGACTGGAAGAACAAACGCTTCCGCGCGCGCGACAACACCAAGTTCGGCGTGAACATCGCGGTGTATGCGATGACGTGAGGCGGTCCAATCCCCGCCGCGACCCCATCTCAACTCTGTAGTTTCTGTAAGGTCTGACTTCTTGAGTTATCCGGCCCGAAAACGACCAGATAAAGCAAGAATTGAGACATCTCAGAAACTACAGAAGAGCCCCTCACCCGCCCGCCATCGCTCCCACCACCAAGAGCGGTTCGCGCCCGTCGACCACAGACGCCGGCAGCGGCGCATCGGGCGACTCAAGCGACAAGTCCTGCTGACACGCAAAGAAGCGCACAAACGCG
>JAGNMU010000487.1 GCA_017991005.1 Gemmatimonadaceae bacterium
GCGCGTGAAGTCGTCCGCGATCAGCGCTCGCACCGCTTGCGCCCGCCGATAGTAGGCATCGTAGTAGCCCGCACTCAGCACGTACGTCCCGAGCAGGATGCGTCGAATGACTTCCGCACCGAAGCCTGCGGAGCGCGTGGCTTCATACATGCCGCGGATGCCGTCGCCGGTAGCGCGCAATCCGTACCGCACACCGTCGAAACGGGCGAGGTTGCTCGACGCTTCGGCGGGTGCCACGATGTAGTACACCGGAATCGCCAACGCCGTGTGCGGCAGACTGACGTCGCGCACCGTCGCCCCGCGTGCGCGCAACCGGTCAAGCGCGTCGTCGCACCGCGCACGGATGCGCGCATCGAGTGAGTCGGGGAAATACTCGACGGGTCGACCGACCACCACACCATCGAGTCGACTGTCGGACGTGTGCGTATCCTGTCGCATGTTCGGCACGGCGCGGTCAACGCTGGTGGCGTCGTGCATGTCGTGCCCGGAAATCACCTCGAGCAGGCGTGCGGCATCGTCCACGCGGCGGGCCAACACGCCGATGTGGTCGAGCGACGAGCCGTAGGCGACCAACCCGAATCGACTGACGCGGCCGTACGTCGGCTTGATGCCCACGAGCCCGCAGAAGGCCGCCGGCTGTCGGACGGAGCCGCCGGTTTCGGATCCGAGTGCAACGGGCACAACACCGGCGGCGACGGCCGCGGCCGATCCGCCCGAACTCCCGCCTGGTACACGCGACGGATCGATGGGATTGCGTGTCGGGCCAAAGGCACTGTTCTCCGTGGACGAACCCATGGCGAATTCGTCCATGTTGGTTTTGCCCACGATGGTGGCGCCCGCGTCGCGCAACTTTCGCACGGCCGTGGCTTCGAAGGGACTGACGTACCCTTCCAGCATGCGTGACCCACAGGACGTCGGCATGCGCCGTGTGGCGATGTTGTCCTTCACCATGACCGGCACGCCGCGCAGCGACTGCGCCGAGTCTCGCGGTTGATCGGCGTCATCGGCGGCGTGCGCATCAACGCACAACACCGCGTTCAATCCTTCCGGACCGGCGCCCCGCTGACGAACGCGCTGCAATGCGGCCGCGACCAGTGCCGACGACGTTGCCTGCCCCGCTTCAACGGCCCTGGCGATTTCGCCAATCGGGGCATCGAGCAGCGCATCGATTGCGACAGTGACGGGATCACTCATGCGCCCTCCAACTCGTCATCCACGACGGTTGCCTGACGATCGGCGGATGCACCGGCCGCACTGTGCGTGGTCAGGCGAGGTACGAGAAAAAACCCCTCCCGCATCGTTGGCGCGAACTGTTCCCGCTGCCTGTCCAGTGGTACGGCGCCCGGCACGTCGTCGCGCAACGGCATACCAACGCTCGCCGGTGCGCCGATCGCCGGCGGGAGTTCCACTCGCTGCAGCACATCCATGTGCCCGAGAATGCCATTCAACTCGCCGACGAGCGTTGCCGCACGCGCGTCATCGATGGCGACGCGGGCGAGTGCGGCGATGTGTTTGACATCGTGCTCGGAGATGCTCATCTACTCCCACCCACGTTCAAGTTTGGCCTGTGCGATGACGAGCGTCTTGCGGCCGATCTCCTCATCGTCGAAGTCGATGCGCACTTTGGCATCGCGCCCGCTGCCGGTCAGTTCGGCGATCGTCCCTGAGCCGAACTTGCCGTGCTTGACTCGCTCGCCGACGGTCCACGTCGGTGCGTCCTGCGACTCGTCCTCCGGCTCCGGCGCGCGCGGCGATGGAGTGCGCGGCACTGGGGCTCGCTGGTTCCACGACACCGCCGCCTTGCCAAATGGCACCTCCGTGCTGCCCGGCGATCCCGATCGATATCCCGCGCTGCCGTACGATCCGGTCGCACGCCGCGGGGCGCCTGGCGCACCCGTCGTGCCGCTCGCTGCGCGATCGTATCCGCTCCGCCCCCATGACGCATCTCCGCCGGCGCTTCGGGACGCGGTGAACCCTCCGCGGCCTTCGCTGCGGGCACGGGCCGACTTCTGTCGTTCGGCGAGCGACGCGGTGATGGAGCGAAGGAACCGGGACGGCATGGAGAACATCATCTCGCCGTTCCGGCGGCGCTGCTCAGCGCACGTCAGATACAGCTTCTGCTCGGCGCGCGTGATTCCGACGTAGAACAGTCGGCGCTCTTCTTCCAGTTGCTTGGGATCCTCCGCCGCGCGCGCCAACGGAAACAGTCCATCTTCAAGACCCGACACAAACACCAGGGGGAACTCCAGTCCCTTCGCGTTGTGCATCGTCATCATGGTGACCGCATCGGCGTTGGGATCGAGCTTGTCCACGCCCGCCACGAGCGTCGCCTTCTGCAGAAAGTGATCGAGCGGTGTGAGTCCCACTTCGCCACCGTCATCCGACACCACTTCAGCGGCGCCGGCGATCATTTCGCGCACGTTATCGATGCGCTCGACACCTTCCGGTCCCTCGGCGCGCAAGTGCTCGGCATAGCGAATCTGCTCCGCGAGGGCGCGCAGCAACTCGTCAACTGCCGCGTCGACCGCCTGCCCCCGCAACCGCTGCACCAACTGCACGAACTCTTCGAGCGCCGTGCGCGCGGCCGGACGCATCTCGGCAAGGACATCCGCTCGCGACGCGGTGGCCAGCAGTGATGCGCCGTTGAGCACGGCGCGTTCGGCCAGCAGC
The DNA here is from genome assembly GCA_017991005.1 of Gemmatimonadaceae bacterium. Lineage (GTDB taxonomy): Bacteria > Gemmatimonadota > Gemmatimonadetes > Gemmatimonadales > Gemmatimonadaceae > Gemmatimonas. Next base: position 2,671 of record JAGNMU010000487.1, read on the forward strand.
GCCAGCGTGGCATCACCCAGGCCACGTCGCGGGACGTTCACAGCCCGGCGAAACGCTTCGTCATCGGCCGGATTGGCGATCAGCTTGAGATACGCCATCAAATCGCGGATTTCACGGCGGTCGTAGAAACGCACCGCGCCAATCAGGCGATAAGGAATGGACCGCCGGCGAAACGAATCTTCGAGCGCGCGGCTCTGCGAGTTGGTGCGATACAGGATCGCACAGTCGCGGCGCGACCAGTTGCCGCGCGAGGTACGGTCGAGGACAATGTCGGCAATGACATCGGCCTCGTCTCGCTCGTCGAGTGTTTCAATCAGCGTCACCGGTTCGCCGGCCGGCCGTGTGGCGCGCAGTGTCTTTCCGCGCCGTTCCGTGTTCTCGGAGATCACGGCGTTGGCCAGCGCGAGCACGTTCGGCGTGGAGCGATAGTTCTCTTCCAGGCGGACGATCGCCGCGCCGGGAAAATCGCGCTCGAAATCGAGGATGTTGCGAATATCCGCGCCGCGCCAGCCGTAGATCGACTGATCATCGTCGCCCACGACCATCACGTTGCGATAGCCGCCGCCCATTAGCGAGACAAAGCGATACTGCGCTGCGTTGGTGTCCTGATACTCGTCCACCAGCAGGTAGCGGAAACGGCGCTGGTAGTGTTCGCGCAGTGCCTGATCGCGCTCGAGTGCGCGCACGGGCAGCACGAGGAGGTCGTCGAAGGTGACGGCATTGGCGCGTTCCAACGCGGCCTCGAATTCGCCGTACACGCCGGCCACGGCTTGTGCGAAGGGATCACGAGCAAGCCTCGCGTATTCGCCCGACGACACCAGCGCGTTCTTCGCGTCTGAGATCGCCTCGAGGACGGCGTTCGGACTGAACTGCTTGGGGCTGATGTTCTTGCGCTCCATCACGCGTTTGAGCGCTGCGAGCCAATCGTCTTCATCGTAGAT
>JAGNMU010000066.1:0-4845 GCA_017991005.1 Gemmatimonadaceae bacterium
TGTCGCAGGTGTTCGCGTACATGCGGCGCAACGCGCGCACCCTGATTGCCTTGTGCGGCGGCTTCACCTGCTCGGCCTCCGTGAACTGGGGCGTGGGTGCATGGCTGCAGACGTTTTTTGTGCGTACGCACGGATGGTCGGTGGCCGAGGCCGGCGCGTTGCAGGGCGGTCTGACCATGGGGATTGGTCCGCTTGGCACGTTGTTGGGCGGATGGCTGGTCGATCGCTATACCGCGCGTGGCATCACGGACGCGCCGATGCGGGTGGGCATGCTCGGGGCGGCGGGGATGTTGCTATTCGCCGGGTTGTATCCGGTCGTGCCGTCTGCAACGGTAGCCGCCGCGTTGCTGGTGCCGGTCAATCTCTTTGCGGCGCTGCCCTGGGGCGCCGCGAATGCGGCCATCGCGGAGGCGATGCCATCGCGCATGCGGGGCCAGGGCAGTGCGCTCTTTCAGCTCACGGTGGGGATGGCAGGCGGGATTGGCCCCACACTGGTCGCGTTGATCACGGACCGCGTGTTTGCCGACGACAACGCGCTGCGCTGGTCTCTGAGCATCACCACGGTCGTGGGCATGGTACTCACCCTCGTGTTGTTGTCCTGGGGGCGGCCTGCCTATCGCGCGACCGTTGCCGCGCGCGATGCACGACGCGAAGCCAACGCGGGATGACGCGCGGCGCGTGATGCGCTGCGTGTTCTCCGCCGGCGTGTGAACGGCGAAAGGCGATCTACCGGCGGCGCGCATTCACTGCGCGCGTGACGACGTTCCCGGCGAGCAATCCGGCCGCCAGGGAGATACCGACGATGCCGACGCGAAACGCCGTGGCGATTCCCACTTCGGTTTGCTGCCCCAGCAGCGAGGTCACGCTGCGAAAGCCGATGCTGCCGGGAACCAGAATCAACAGCCCCGGCACCTGCGTAACCATGGCGCTCCGTCGGAAGTAGCGCGCGGCGAGATTGCTGCCCGCACTCACCACGAATGCCCCGAGAAACGCGCCGAGCTCCTCACCCATGCTCGCACCGGCGAATCGTGAGGTCAGGTATGCGGCGGCGCACGCGAGGACAATCCAGACGGCATCGCGGGGCGCCGCGTTGAGCAGCACCATGAAGGCCAGCGGGGCCACGAGGAGCGCAATCCATTCGGTCCACCCGGGCAACGCGGCGCGCGACAACCACGCGCCGCCGCCAGCGCCCAATGTCTCGCGCAGTTGTTCGCCGACGAGGGTGCCCAGTTTGGCGCCCAGCGCAACGCCAAAACCGATTCCGAGAAACACCACCAGTGCGCCGCTCAGGCGCGCCGTTCCCGATGCCAGATGTCGCGTGGATAGTTCGGTGAGCGCGACGGTGAACGTGAGCCCCGGCAGCAACACGACCAGTCCCGCCAGCGATGTCGCGTAGCCCGTGCCCGAGCGCGTCAACACGTCGGCCGTGAGCGCGAGTGTGGTGACGAGGAACGCGGCCATCGGTTCGGAGACCGGCCGCCAGGTATCCGATTCGGACGTGGCGAGGACAATGAGTCCGGTGACGAGTCCGAGCACCGAGGCGATCGCCACGTCGCCCAGCTTGACGCGCAGAAAACAGGCGACGGCCGCTGAGGACAGGACGAAGGCGACCAGCACCAGCCACGTCGGCCAGCGTGGCGGTTGTGCCTTGATGGCATTGATGCGCCGCAGGCCTTCGTCTGGCAGAATCGTCCCGTCCACCACCTCGCGCACCACATCACTGAGCTGCGCGAGTTTGCCGAGGTTCGGTGCACCGGGTTCGACGCGCAGCAAGTGCACGCGCTGATCGATGAGCGTGCCCACGCCCACCATGATGCTCGTGGGGGTGGAGAAGAACTCCGCCGTGAGGCCGAGTCGGTCAGCCACGATGGTGAGCGATTGCTCCAGCCGGTGCGCCGGGGTACCCGACTCGTGCATGGCACGGGCGAGCTCCAGGACGAAATGGGTTGACGCGACGGTCCGCGCTTCCGGCGTGGGAAACGCGTCGGAGAGCGAGATGGCGGACATGGGGTGGAGTTCGGGCACGCGGGTCACCCTGTCAGCGTATCGGACTCCCCCCCTCGCCGCAATCGCTCCCTCAGTCGCTCCCGGTCCGCTGCGCCGTCCCTCGTCGGAGCGCTCCACGGTGTTCCGCGCGCGTGCTGGTGCTAACTTTGCTCACGACCGGTGAATCGCCCGGCCGATAACCACCCCCCTTCGTTGACCTCGCGTCTCATGCTGACTCTTTCGTTCGTCACCGCCCGTCGCATCGTTGGCCGCGCCGCTGTCCTGGCCGCGTTCGTGACCGCGGCCGGCTGCAGTGAGAACCTCTCGTCCGGTTCGCTCGGCGATCCGTCCAACCCGGCGACGGACACGTATGCCGCGTCACTCGGGGTGAATATCGCGGCGATGACCAAGAAGTCGGACAATCTGTACGTGCAGGATCTGGTGGTCGGCTCCGGCGCCGAGGCGATCAGTGGTCGCACGCTGGGCATGGTGTACACCGGGTGGCTGACGAATGCCTCCCAGTTTGACAGCAACGTTGGCAAAGCCAACTTCAGCTTTCAGCTGGGCGCCGGACAGGTGATCGCCGGGTGGGATCAGGGCATCGTGGGGATGAAAGTCGGTGGCAAACGCAAAATCGTGATCGGGTCGACGCTGGGATATGGTCGACAGGGGAGTGGTTCCTCCATTCCGCCCAACGCGACGCTGGTCTTCGAAGTAGAACTCAAGACGGTGCAGTAGCCGGAACCCGTACGGCGCGCGATTGCGGTCGCGGTCGCGGTCGCGCACGCGGTCTGCAGGACACACGTTTTTCACGAGCCGCACACATGCTGCACTACGAATCCTCTGGAGTCGTTCGGCAGGTGCCGCGGCTCGTCATCGTTGGCGCCATCGCCGTGGCGCTGGCGGGTGCTTTGGCCACGCGACCGTCTGACGCGCAACCAGCGGCGCCGGGACGCGCCGCCGTCACGTTGCAGGACACGGGCCGATTCGATGTGCTGATCGCCGGCGGGTCCGTGCTCGATGGCACCGGACGTCCGGCGCAGCGGCTCGATGTGGCGATCCGCGGTGATCGGATTGTCGCGATGTCGGCCACACTGCCGCGCGCGCGCGCCACACGTGTCATCGAGGCCGCCGGCCGTATCGTGTCGCCTGGATTCATCGACCTCCACGCGCACCTCGAGCCACTGTTGCAGTTGCCACTGGCCGAGAGCGCGCTGCGCCAGGGTGTCACACTCGCCGTTGGTGGCCCGGACGGCGGATCGCCCTTGCCGCTCGGCGCGTATACGGACTCGGTGGTGCGCGCGACGGTTGGCATCAACGTGGCCTATCTGATCGGCCACAACGACATTCGTCGTGCGGTGATGGGCATGTCGAACGCCGCGCCAACACCGGATCAGTTGAGTCGCATGCAGGCGCTGGTCCGGCAGGGTATGCAGGACGGGGCGTTCGGACTCAGCACGGGGCTGTTGTATCTGCCGGGAACCTACTCGACGGTCGACGAAGTGGTGGCACTGGCATCGGTGGCGGCGTCCGCCGGCGGCATCTACACGTCGCATCTGCGCAAGGAAGGGATCGGCTTGCTGGATGGTGTGGGCGAGGCGCTGGAAATCGGCCGACGCGCCCGGATCCCGGTCGTGCTTACGCATCACAAGGCCGTGGGGCGCGCCATGTGGGGCAAGAGTGTGCTGACGCTGCAACTGGTGGACAGCGCACGCCGTGCGGGCACCGACGTCATGATCGATCAGTATCCCTACACGGCGACACACACCGGCATCGGCGTGCTGGTTCCGTCATGGGCGATGGCCGGCGGTGATGCAGAGTTCCGGAAGCGACTGGCCGTGCCAGCGCTCAAGGACAGCATCGTGCGCGGCATCGTGGACAACATCCTGAACGATCGCGGCGGCGGTGATCTGTCGCGTGTCCAATTTTCACGCGTGTCGTGGGATAGGACACTCGAAGGCAAAACCCTCAAGGACTGGGCGACGCGGCGAAACCTGGCCCCGACGCCGGAGAACGGCGCCGCGCTGGTGCTCGAGGCGATGCTCAAGGGTGGCGCCAACGCCATCTATCACGTCCTCGATGAAGCCGACGTGCGCCGCATCATGCGCCATCCGTACACGATGATTGCCAGCGACGGTCGGTTGTCGCAGCCGGGTGATGGGCATCCGCATCCGCGCGCCTACGGCACTTTTCCGCGCGTGCTGGGCGAATACGTGCGGGTGCAGAAGCTGCTGCCACTGGAAACTGCGGTCGCCAAGATGACGTTGATGCCGGCCACTCGACTCGGACTGACAGATCGCGGCCGCCTCATGGTCGGGGCATTTGCTGACGTGGTGGTGTTTGATGCCCGCACGGTCGCGGATCAGTCGACGTTCACCGCGCCGCACCAGTATCCGGTCGGCATCGAGACCGTGATTGTGAACGGCCAGATTGCCGTGCAGGGCGCGAAGGCCACCGGCGTCAAAGCGGGGCGGGTGATCAAGCACGCCGCGAAATAGGTTCTGATCGCGCGACAGTCCTCGACGGTGTGATCGAACGTGTGCCCGCGTGTGCGCGTGCGCATGTGTGCCCTCGATCAACCCGCCACGCTGCGCAGATACGCCGCCACCTCGTGCCGATCCGCATACTCCGCCCATCCGAGCGGTGTCGCGGTCCACAGACCGTCGCGAATGTCGGTGCGCGCGCCGTGCGCCACCAGCAGCTGCACCAGCGGCAGGTTGTCTGTGAGCGCCGCCTGATGCAACGGCGTGCCGTGTGCATGAAAGCCGTCGGGGTTGAAACGGTTCGGATCTTCGCCCGCTTCGAGCAACAATTGCACCACGGCCACCTGCTGGCCGATCCCGGCCAACGCCAGCGCGC